>CALEHZ010000078.1 GCA_937875715.1 uncultured Campylobacter sp.
TTTAATGACCCTTGTTATTTTAAGGATTTTATAGCTAAGGCTAGAAATCACGGACTTGATTATGTAGCTGATACACACCTAAATACGCACTTTTCACAGATTTTTAGTGCCATTCCAGCTGCTATGATGCCTGATGATAGGATTATCAAAGAGCAGTTTGCGGACTTTTTGCTAAATAAGGCGTTTAGATGCTCTATTTTGGGGCTTAAAGATAGCGTAGCAAGCGTGGGCGCTGGGCTTGATGGCGGAATAAAAAAATCCGTGCTAGAAAGCCTTTGCTTGCAAGCTGGCTTTGAGTATAAAAACGGCGCAAATAATGAAATAGAAATAATCTCAAAGCTAAATAGCGCTCACAAAATCAAGCCTGAACTAAAGTGGCTTTGCGATGAGTTTAATGCTTGCTATCCTGGAACTTTGCTTTTAGCAGATTTGCTTGCTAAGCACGCTGATAAAAGCGATATTATCTGGGCTAGTGTGGCGCAGCTGCTTGCTTTGGGCGTGATTGATTTTAGCGCAGCGCCGCTTGGCACGCTTGCTTATGAAGGCGGCAAAACACGGCTAAAAGAGCATTTAAAAGGATATGTGAATTATTTTGCCGGTAATGAAAAGCATGTGATCGGCTGCGCAAATGAGCTAAATGCTTTGATTTCTCTTTCAAGCTTAGAGGCAAAAGTCGCACTTTTATGCGATGGCAGGGACTTAGGCAAGGTTTTAAAGGGCTTTAAAGAGATTATCAAAAACAGCAATCAAAGCCTAGTTCAGATGAAAAACGGCAAGCAAGAAAAGATAGAAAATCCAAATGATGCTGTATTTAAGGGCATGCTGGACGCTATTTTAGAAAAATTAGCAAATGCTGGATATTTTGAGAGTGTTTAGAATTTTCTAAAATGCTTTGAATTTTCTGAAATTTTAGAAAAATTCAGCTTTACTTCGTCCCACTGGGTGAATTTTCTAAAATAATTGCTTTGAATTTTCTAAAATACTTTGAATTTTCTAAAAATTAGGTAGAAATTTTCACGCCTTTTGCCAAAAGCGCTTTGCTAAAAGCAGCGGCAGTTTCGCCTCTGCTAAATCACTGCCTAAAATCCCCACACAAACGCACTGAATCAGCGTGTAAATAAAAGGCAGACAAAGCATGACTTTATAATTGCGATAGGCAAATTTCTTTTTGGGTTTTGTATATCTTTTGCGGCTATTGCTATGTTTTCAAAGCCACAAAATACATAAAAAATAAACAAAAATGCGATACTAAGTGTGCCAATAATATCATCATTTGAGCTAAGATATTCCCCTATAAATGGTTCAAAATTTG
>CALEHZ010000079.1 GCA_937875715.1 uncultured Campylobacter sp.
CTTTGAAGCGATTAAATTTTCGCTAAAAGGTCCTGCTAGCATGCACGCACCGCTTTTGATTTCTCTTGGTGCTGGCGGCATCATCGGCTTTTTGTTTTTTAAAAGTGGATTTTGCTCTGTAGGCGCTGTTAAAATGCTAGTGATCGATAAAAGCTCTACTATGTTTCAATCAATCATTGTTCTTTTAATAAGCGCAATGATTGTAAATATGGCGCTTGGATATTTTCATATAGGTTTTAGCGCTCAGCCCATAGCTCACAATGATATTTTGTGGAATTTCCTTTCTATGTGGCTAGCTGGAATGTGCTTTACGCTTGGCGGCGGCTGTCCTGGAAGACAGCTAATCAAAAGCGCAAGTGGCGATAGCGATAGTGGAATTTTCATCATGGGCTTAATCGTAGGTGCTGGCATAGCGCATAATTTTAGCATTGCAGCAAGTCCAAATGGGATTGGGGCAAACTCGCAAATAGCTGTGATAATTGGCTTGATTTTTTGCTTTGCAATGGCATTGTTTGCTAGAAAAAAAGCTTAAGCTAATTTTATACATTTCATAAAATTCAATTAGCTAAGCAAGCTGAATTTTATGAAATTATCTTGTGCTGCTGTGAATTTTATAAAATTCATTTTTATAAAATTCATTTTCGCCGCAGTTTTAAAAGCTGTGAATTTTATAAAATTCAAAAAATTCAACTCTGAATTTTTTACAACGCTGTGCTGGATGAGATTTAATTATAGCATTTTATGCTTTCTTCTTTTTCCATTTTATGACATATTTGTGTTAATTTTATCGGGTCATCTTTGTATTTTGCCTGGCAGGCTCTTACTTTTTCGACTACTTCTGATTCACACTCCATTCTATTTGTAAATGCTTCGCAAAAAAGATGATTTTTAAACTTTGTCATACAAACGCTAAAAGTATGAGCACGTCTATCAAAATCCAGTGCCATACAAAAGCTTAAAGCACAAAGTGCCATCACAATAATTTTTTTCATTTTTCTCCTTTAGCGTTTTTAGAAAATTCAGCAAAAATGGCGCTGTAAAAAATTCAAAAGCAATAAACTAATGAGTCGATATCTTCACGCTTTGCTTTGAATTTTCTAAATTTTTTACTTTCTCTGTGTTGGGTGAGCTTTTTACTTCCGTTGTGCTAGGCAAACTAGCGTTTAAATCGCTAAAAAAATCATTTTGGGCAAGGCAAAGCGCGCAAAACGCAAAAAAAATAAGCAATATTTTCATAATTTTCCTTTTTTTAATTGCTCGGCTTTTTCTCTTGCCATTTTATCGCAAAGCTCGTTTTCTTCATGTCCGGCGTGACCTTTGAGCCAAAAGGCACTTACTTTGTGAATTTTTAAAAGCGAGGCTAATTCAAACCACAAATCTTGATTTTTAATTGGCTTTTTGTCGCTGCCTTTAAAGCCGTTTTTTTGCCATTTTTCTAGCCAAGAATTTATGCCATTTGCCACATACGAACTGTCTGTAAAAAGCTGGACTTCGCACGCTTCTTTTAACGCTTTTAAGGCATTTATCGCAGCTTTTAGCTCCATTTGATTATTTGTGGTGTTTGCCTGAGCGCCACTATCCATTTTTTCATGTTCATTAAAGCGTAAAATATATGCCCAGCCGCCATTTCCAGGATTGTTTAAACAGCTGCCATCACAAAAAATTATTACTTTTTTCACTAATCTACCTTGTTATGTGAAATTTCTTTATTTTCCTTTAAGCTTGCATGCGCCTCAATACTAGCGATTTTTAGACATTTTGGACAACGAGCAAAAAACAGCGGATAGTCTTGCTTACATTCTTTACATATATAATTAAATTCTAATTTTGCTGGAATTTTCTCTTTTTTACAAGCCTGTAAAGCTTTTAAAATAAAAAGATTTTTTTCACATACCAAGCTTTGTGATGTGAAATCATCTTTATAAAATTCAGCTGTATTTTCCTTTAATAAATCAATTCCAAGCTCTATTGGCGGCAAAAAATTCTTATCTACATTTAAAAAATTATTTAAAGCAAGCTCTAGCTCAAAGCGCCTTATAAGCTTTGTTTGAGGCAGTTTTTTAAGCTCATTTAATTTTTCTTTTAATTCCATTTTGCTTAAAAGAACTTCAAGTGCTTTTAGATACGAGCTTAGCTCATTATCCTTGCCAGTGATGATTTCAAGGGCGTTTAAGCAGATTTTAGCATTTTTAAAATCTTTCATTTTTTCATAAATAAAAATTAAATGAAACAGCGCATCCGCGTCTCTAGTTTTAACGCCTAAAATGCTCTCAAATGCTTCTTTTGCCTTGTCTATAAGTCCGGTTTTTATATAGGCTTTGCCAAGCTCGGTTAAAAGTCTTGATTTTAAGCTCAAATCGTCTGTGCTTTTTATAGCTTTTTCGTAAAAAATTATGGCATTTTGATAATCGCTCATTTTAAAAAGCGCAGCAGCGATTTTGATCTGCTCGCTAGTATCTAAAGTCCAAAGAGCTTCTAAAATCTTGCTTTTATCGCTATTTGAGCTGAATTTTTCAAGGAATTTATCAATGTGTTCGTTTGCGTTTTTTTTGGCAAAAATTCCCCAAAAATAGCTTAAAATCACTATCAAAATCATGCTTAAAACAAGCACAATTAGACCAAAAATCGGGTCTCTGCTCTCAATAAATAAAAAATCCAAAATCCGCCTTTAAGTGAATTTTCTAAAAATGCTAATTTTAGCTTAATTTTTTATTTTTTAGCGATTTTTTGCTTTGAATTTTATAAAATTCATTCTTTTTAAAATCGCCGCAGTGTTTTAAGGCTAAAAATTTAAAAAAATTCAAAATGAATTTTATAAAATTCGTTTTGTAAAATTCATTCTAAAATTTTACTAAGATTTAGAAAATTTTATAAGTTTTTTGCTATAATCGCAGATTTCATTTTACTAAAAAAGGATAAAATTCTTGGATTCCCAGAGTATTATTGGCATCATTTTAGGTGCCATATTTATTGCGCTTAATGGTTTTTTCGTGCTTTCTGAGTTCTCGCTTGTTAAGGTGCGAAAATCAAAACTAGAAGAGCTAATTAAAGAAGGTCGCTCAAATGCGCGCCTTGCTCTTAAAATGTCATCTTCGCTTGATACTTATCTTTCAGCCACTCAGCTTGGAATTACTTTGGTTTCTTTGGCGCTTGGATGGATCGGTCAGCCAGCTTTAGCTCATTTTATAGAATGGCTTATGGGGCTATTTACTATCAAAGTAGATGCTGATTCTATCGGTGTGGGTGCACTTGCGTTGGCAATCGCCTTTGTGATTATTACCTTGCTTCATGTGGTGCTTGGCGAGCTAATCCCAAAAAGCGTGGCTATCTCTAAAACTGAAAAAACCGTGCTAATCATCGCAAGGCCTTTACATTTATTTTGGATCATCTTTTTTCCAGTCATTCGCACCTTTGATTTTGTAGCAAATATGGGCATGAAAATGATGGGCATGAGAAGGACGGGCGAAACTGACCTAGCCCACAGCGAAGAAGAAATAAAAATTATCGTAAATGAAAGCCTGCGTGGTGGCGTGCTTGATAGCATGGAGAGCGAAATCATACA
The DNA here is from genome assembly GCA_937875715.1 of uncultured Campylobacter sp. GTDB lineage: Bacteria > Campylobacterota > Campylobacteria > Campylobacterales > Campylobacteraceae > Campylobacter. Next base: position 3,563 of record CALEHZ010000079.1, read on the forward strand.
AAATGCCATTGATTTTAGCGACACAGTGGCAAAAGAGGTGATGACACCACGCAAAGATATGGTTGTCTTAAACGCCAAAAAAAGCCTTGAAGAAAACCTTGCAATCATAAAAGATAGCAAATTCACACGCTTTGCGTATGTAGATGGCAGCAAAGATAATGTGCTTGGCATGGTTCACATCCGTGATGTGATGCAATCGCTCTTGCTTGGCAAAAATATCGACCTTGGCGCAAATCTTAGAAAATTCATAATTGTGCCAGAAAGCTGCTCTATTTCAAACATTCTAACAATGATGAACAAGCAAAAAGTTTATGCTGCTCTTGTGCTTGATGAATACGGCGGCACAGCTGGATTTGTCACGCTTGAAGACATTGTAGGTGAGGTTTTTGACGAGTTTGAAGAAGTGGGCGAAGAGCTTGATTTTAAAGCCAACGAAGACGGCAGCTACGAGCTTAGCGGTCGCTATGAGCTAGAAGATGTCGAAGAACGACTTGGCTTTGAGTTTGACAAAAGCCAAGAACAAAACACCATCGGTGGCTATGTTTTCAATCTATTTTCGTATTTGCCAAGCGTGGGCGAGAGCGTCGAGGACGAAAACTGCATCTACGAAGTCGTCTCAGTCTCAAACTCAGCAATAACAAGCGTAAAGATTATTTTAAAAGAAGTTGAGTAGAATTCTGTGAATTTTATGAATTTTCTGAATTTTAGAAAATTCATAAAATTTAAAAAATTCATAAAATTCAGGCTTGAATTTTCTGGCTTTTTGACACTGCGGCTGGTGAATTTTATAAAATTTAGAAAATTCATAAAATTCAAAGAAGTAAAAAATTCAAAATACTGCGGTTTAGAAAATTGGGCGGCAAAATTCAAGTCATATTTTGTCCGTTTGTTTACAAAAAAATTTTTTTTAAAAAATTCAAATATAAATCTAATTTTTTTAGCTATAATTTCGCCACTTTTTGGGGGTGATTTGGCTTCGACAGGAAAGCTAAGGATTGCTTGCATGTAGCTTTTGGCATAGCTTAAAAAGCCTAAAATTAAATTAAACGCAAACAACGTTAAATTTGCTCCTGCTTACGCAAAAGTAGCGTAAGTTCAGTTGAGCCCCTGTGGCGTGCTCGTCTCTAGGCGCGCTGATTTGGGTCATTATAGAGACTAAGCTTCCTAGCTTGGCTGGCGTGGGGGACGAAAATCTTGCCTAGCTTTTGCACACGGCTTTGGAAAGTGAGCTAGTAAAGGCGAAATTTTCACTTTTGCTAAACATGTAGATTGGCTTTTTGAGGTTTTTTTGGACTGCGGTTCGACCCCGCACACCTCCACCATTTAAGACTATTTTAAGCTTTCAAGCTTTTAAAAATGAAAAAATTTTTTAATTTTAGCCTTATGTTCAATGCTGTTTTTACAAAACGGCGCAGATGCCCAAAAAGTACAAAATATAAAGACAATTTGTTCTTTTTTTATGATTGGCGAAGGTCTGGGATTTTTTACCAGCAAAGCTTCGTGGGGCTTTTGTAGGTGTTGTTAAATAAAAATCAGCTTTTTCTACTCCAAGTAGCCACGAAGGATTTAGAAAAATGTGCTTTAGAATTAAGTGATAAAATTTGGCAAATACTAAAACTAAATTTTATAAAATTTATAAAATTCACCCAACGAAGCAAAAAATTCACTGCTGGTCTTTTTGACGAAGTTTTTGACGAAGCTTTTCAAGCTCGTAGTCGTAGGGCTTTTGACAGCCGTTTTCTACGCTGCACTGAGACGGAATTGCCTTACATTTTAGATTACAAATAGATTTACATATTTTAGCAGAAGTGTGATTGGCCAAGCACTCATCAAAACAGAGATTAAAATCACAAGCGCCAAGACTAAGGCTCACAGCCCCAAACGCCACAAGCAGAGCTAAAAAGGTTTTTTTCATTTTTTTTCCTTTTGAATTTTTTAAAGCCTTGAAATTCGCCATTTAAAATAGTGAATTTTATAAAATTCAGTGTCCAATTTTATAAAATTCAAGGCTGAATTTTTTGGATTTTTTATCGTAATTGCCTTTTTTGTCTCATTTGGCATTCTTTTATACATTTTTGCCTTTGTTCTTTTATGTTTGCTTCGCAATAATTATGCTCTGATGTATCCTTAATGCTCCAATCATCTACGCACAGAAAATTACCTTCGCAGAGATGCTTGCATATTTCATTGCCAGAGCTAACACTAAAAAACGCCATAAGCAGAGTTAAAATAATTTTTTTCATTTTTTTCCTTTATTTAAGATTGTAAATTTATCTAGCAATTCCAAGATTACTTGCCTCTTAGACACATACTAAAACAATTCGAATATCCACTAATTTTTACCTCAACTTTGCAACTAACTTCACAATCTACTTGTTCGCGTATGCTTTCTTTAGCATAGCAATTTTTTTCTTGTATGCATTTTTCTATTCGCGGTGCTTCTGTTAATTCGCATATTTGCCGACATTCCCTCGCATTAGCACCAAAGCTTCCAGTACAAAACGCCATAAGCGCAACTAAAGCGATTTTTTTCATTTTTTTCTCCTTTTAAGAATTTTTGAATTTTCTAAAAAGCTTTGAATTTTCTAAAAAGCTTTGAATTTTCTAAACTCCAGCAAAGATTTTAGAATTTGCTTTCAATTAGAACCGCAGTCGATTTGAAGCGTTTTATTTACGCACTCATCTCTACATTCTAACTCTTTGGCGGCTTCTTTGATGTTACAATTTTCTGCTACACATTTATCAAAATAGTAATTTTGTTTAGGGCAGCTAAAGTGTAAGCGTTGTCCTTCTGTTTATAAGACCGCCGCCAAAGCTCACGCTCACCGCCGCCATAACTGCCACTAAAAACATTTTTTTCATTTTTTCTCCTTAAGCTTTATATGTATATCGGCTTTTTTGAATTCTTTAAAAGCTTGAATTTTATAAAATTCAAGCTTAATTATAAAAAAGCTCCATAACATTTTTTATCTTATTTTTTTATTTAAAATAATGAAAATCCTTGCTTTTAATTGCTCGTAAGCACCTTTATAATAGTCTTTGGCAAGAGTTTATGCTCTAATTTATGTATTTTTGCTTCCCACTCTTCAAAGCTGCGATTTTTACGCGCGAAGGTCTTTTGAGCGATGATTTTACCGCCATCAAGCTCGGCACTCACCCAGTGAATGCTGATGCCGCCCACCATCATATCACTCTCAAAGCTCTCTTTTATCGCATGAGCGCCTTTAAAAAGTGGCAAAATGCTAGGATGAAGATTTATCGCTTTTACGCTTTGGCAAAACTGGGCTCCAAGCACACGCATAAAGCCAGCAAGCACGACTAAATCTACATTTGCGATCTTTATCGCCCTAATAAGCTCGGCATCAAAGCCATCTCTGCTAGCGTATTTTGTATGCTCGATAATAAGCGTATCAAAGCCAAGCTTTTTAGCACGCTCGATGCCAAGTGCATCAGGTTTATTACAAATTAGCAAAGCCACTTCAATTTTCGTGCCTTTAAAGCTCTTGCCATGAAGCTTTTTGATGATGTTTTCCATGTTTGAACCAGAGCCAGAAAACAAAATTGCGATTTTTTTTGTAATTTTGGCTGAATTTTTTGATTTTTTTACAGACATTTTATTCCCCTTATCATATCTTTTGGTGTGTAGCTATAATCGTTTTTATGGTATTTTCTAGCGATTTTTGCTTGTGCTAGCGAGCCGCAAATCGCAGCTTTTAGTGGCTCGTAGCCCTGCGCTAAAAGTGCTAAAATAATGCCAGATAAAGCGTCCCCACTTCCGCCTTTTGCTAGTTTTGCGCTACCTTTATCATTTATATAAAGCACGCCAGAGTTCGCAATAATCGCATTTGCGCCCTTTACTAGCAAAGTGCTAGAAAATTCAAGGCTGAATTTTCTAGCTAATTCCATTTTATTTTCGCAGACTTCTTTTAAGTCATATTCGCCGATTTCAGCGATTTTTAAAAGACTTTGAAATTCCTTTGGGTGTGGCGTAAGAACAGCATTTTTGCGCTTAGCAAATTCTAGAACTCTCTCATTATAAAACATATCCGCATCCACTATATAAGCGCAATTTACCCCCAAAATCTCATCTATTTGAAGCTTTGTGCTGCCTTGCCCCATGCCAAGAGAGATAGCATCAGCGCCTTTAAAGCTCGTTTTATTCATAATTTCATAGCTAAATTTTTTGGAATTCCCAACAGCACTTACCTTGCCAGCGCCCATGTTTAAAGCACTAAGAGCGCAAATCTGCCCAGCGCCTTTCATCTCCCCAACTGCCACAAAAGCATGTCCAAAGCTACCTTTATTCACATTTTGCTTTTTTCTAAACGGCAAAGACAAATCGCTCATTTCAAGCAAAAAATCGCTTTGTCTCTCGCCACAAAATACGCTAGAACTAAGCCCCAAATCAGCACAAATCACCTTGCCCACAAAATCTTTGGCAAAGTCGCTAAAAAGTGCTAGTTTTAAAGCACCCATTGTTACGCTATAATCGCATTTTAGCGCCACAGGGAGTGGAATTCCACGCTTATCAAGCCCACTTGGTATATCCACAGCGATTTTTAAATTTTTTGTTTTATTTAAGAATTCTATAAGTTTGATAATTTCACTACTTAAAGGTCTTGCCAACCCAGAGCCAAAAATCCCATCAATCACGCATATATCATCATCAATGCTAAAATCAAAATCATCTAAATAGCTAAACTTCACGCCTGATTTTCTAGCAATTCCAGCTTGAATTTTAGAATTCTCGTTTAAAAACTCACTAGTTAGAATGCCAACGCACTCATAATCCCCACTTAGCCGTCTAAGCACGGCTAATGCATCAGCGCCGTTATTTCCACCACCACAAAAGGCTAGAATTCTCTTGCCTTTAAAGTGTTTTTTTACGCACTTTGCCACAGCATTACTTGCGTTTTCTTGGAGCACTAGCTCGCTAAGCCCCATATCCACAGCGTTTTTATCAAATTCGCTTGTTTCTAAAAATACCTTTTTCATTTACGCCCTTTACGCCCTTGCCCTAAAACTAAGCGCCTCAACAATATCAGCCTTTTCTATGATTTCATTATCACGCAAATCAGCGATAGTCCGTGCTACTTTTAGCGTTTTATTTATCGCTCTTTGGCTTAGATTATAGCTAGAAATCGCCCTTTCTAGCGTGTTTTTAGCATCATTTTCACAAGGGCAAAACTGCGCAATCTCGCTCTCATCAAGCTTGCCATTTAGCTCACTTTGCCCACGCAAAATCTGCGCCTTAAAAGCCGATAAAACATGCTCATTTAGCTCGGCGCTACTTACGCTAGAGGCGTCATCTGCGCTATTTTGGCTCATCAGCACATAAAGATCAATTCTATCCATTATCGCCCCGCTAATACTAGCTTTGTAGCGTTTTATATCTTTTGGCGAGCAGCTACACACTAGCTCAGGGCTTAGCGCATTACCACAAGGACAGGGATTCATCGCACCTACAAAAAGAAATTTCGTCTCATAGCTGATTTTAGAATTCACACGAGAAATATTGATTTTATTGTCTTCTAAGGGCTCTCTTAAACTCTCTAAGATATTTGAGCCAAAGTGTGGTAACTCATCAAAAAACAAAATTCCACCATTTGCCAAAGCCACTTCGCCGATTTTTGCCATGGACGACCCACCGCCAAAAATGCTTGATCTCGTGCTTGTGTGATGCGGAGAGCGAAACGGACGAAGTGCGCTAAAATCAGCTTGCGTGCCATTTAAGCTTTCATAAGCACAGGCTTTTAGCACCTCATCACGACTTTGCGGTGGTAAAATATAGCGAAGGCGCTTAGCGCTCATGCTTTTTCCACATCCTGGCGAGCCTTCAAAAATGATATTATGAAAGCCACTTGCGCTGATTAAACACGCTCTTTTAGCGCGTTCTTGCCCTTTAATGTCTTTAAAATCAAGTGGGAACTCACAATTTGGCACATAAATATTATTTGCGATTTTAAAGGTATTTTCAAAAAGTGGATGTTTTGCTGATACCAAACAAGTGTTAGAAAATTCAGCATTTGTAAAAAACATAAAAGCCTCTTCTAAGCTTGAAATCGCATAAACTTCAAAGTTTGGGATAGTTGCGGCTTTTAGGGCGATTTCTTTTGGAACTAGAATTCTAGCCTTTTGAACTTTCGTGCTTAAAAATAAAAGAATTGAAAAAAGCTCGGCGCTACTTTTTACAGCGCCATCAAGTCCTAGTTCGCCAAAGACGAAAAAATCTTCGTTAAAATGCCTTTTTTGTAGCATTATAAGTAGCGCAATGCCAAGATCAAAATAAGAGCCATCTTTTTTAATAGAACTTGGACTAAGATTGATATTTACACGCATTGGGGGAATTTTTGCTTCTTCAATGCTATTACTTAGGACATTTAGCGCTGATTTTACTCGCGTGGTGCTTTCTTTGATACTAGCGCCTGCAAGGCCAACGATATCAATAGCTGGTAAGTTTCTGCTTAAACTAGCCTCAATGCTAATTATATGAAGTTCGCCGCTTAAAATTACCGTTTTTAGCGATTTCATCACACTATCGCTTTGCCTTTTTTAAGCGCTTCTTTAAACTCTTTATCAAACTTTTTGCGCTTTGTGTAGCCGATTTTTTCAATGAATAAATGTCCATCTAAGTGGTCGTATTCGTGCTGGATACAAACAGCTTTTAAGCCATCTGCGCTTAAAGTCTGCTTTTTGCCGTATCTATCAAAATACTCTATTTCAATGAATTCCGCCCTTTTTACTTCTTCATAAAAGCCTGGCACGCTAAGGCAGCCTTCTTTACACACTTGCTCGCCACTTTTGTTTATGAATTTTGGGTTGATTAGTTCTATTAAATCTTCTTTGAATTGCTTTTGAATTTTCTCGCCATCTTCGTCAATTTCGTCAGTTTCACGTGGAATTAACACCAAAAAAATTCGCTTTAAAACATCAACTTGAACAGCTGAAATTCCAATTCCATTACTATCAATCATAGTATCGTATAAATCATCTAAAAATGCGTGTAAATCAGCATCAAAGCTCTCTACCGGCAAACTTTTTTTAAATAAATTTGGATTTGGATAAGTTATAATTTTTAAAACCATTATTTGCTTTCAATTATTTCATATACTATGGCAGCTCTTCCGGGCAGACCTCAAGGGGGAGATCCTACTCGTATTGCTGCCCAGGTAGTTTCTGGCGTGGGATTTCTTGGTGCCGGTGCAATTATCAGACAGGGATTGAACGTTCGGGGGCTTACTTCCGCAGCGGTAATCTGGACAGCGGCTGCAATTGGTCTTTCCTGTGGAATCGGACAATATTTCATTTCATTTGCGACTGTCATTCTTGCAATAATCTGTCTTGCCATTCTTGAAAAACTTGAATACAGATTGTGTCCAGCAGAAAAATCAAAAAAGTTGATTATTGTCTATGAAAATCATTCGGTGGACATTGAGCTTGTTCAAAAAGAAATTGCTGACTCCGGTTTGTATAAACGAGATCTGAACATGTCAGAATCTATTGAAAAAGAGCGTATGGAACTTATTTTTTCTGTAAAAGCACCAGAAGATTTTAATATGGGGCGACTTACAAAACGTCTTATGAAACTTGGAAAAATCATAAAAATTTCTATTTCTGATGATTAG
>CALEHZ010000080.1 GCA_937875715.1 uncultured Campylobacter sp.
AACTAGCTAAGCTAACAGCGATGAAAACAACAATAGAAGAAAAAATCGTAGCTCTACAAAGTAAAATAGCTGATTTAATGGCGCCAAGCATAAATGTTTTGGCTTAGAAAAGTTTTAGAAAATTCAAAGTTTTAGAAAATTCAAAGTTTTAGAAAATTCAAAGTTTTAGAAAATTCAGTCTCGCTCGCTGCTGCTGCTTTTGTCATTGCCTTTAATCTATCATTGGAATTTTATAAAATTCACTTTGAGGGCAGTGAATGGGTGCTGAATTTTATAAAATTCAATGTTTGGTTTATGGTGGGATTGCCACGATTTTTTGCTGCCGCAGGTCTCGCAATGACAAAAAAAAGACAATGATGGAAAAAAGACAATGACAAAAAAAAGACAATGACGGGAAGTGGCGAATTTTATAAAATTCAGCTTTTAATTCTAGCTGGATTTCCATAAGCCTTTGAATTTTCTGGGATATTTTTTACCACGACTGAGCCGGCGCCAATTAGCGCGTTTGCGCCGATTTTTATGTTTTGGATTACAGATGAGCCGATGCCTATCCAAGCACTTTTGCCGATATCTACGCCGCCTGCTAGTGCTGCGGCTGGGCAAATATGCGCAAACTCGCCTATGACGCACTCATGCTCGATTATTGCGCCTGTGTTTATGATGGAGCCTGTTTTTATGAGAGCTTTTGCGTTTATTACAGCTCTTGGCATTACGCACACGCCTTTTTCTATGCTGGCTGAGCTTGAAATAATCGCACTTGGGTGGATTAAACTAACTAAATTAAAGCCAGCTGCGCAGACCTTTTCAAGCAGTTTTTCTCTATGAAAAGCAGAGCCAATAGCCACGAAAATATCGTATTTTTCTAAATCTTCATGAAAGCAAAGTGCGCTTATATCGGGCTTTGGATTATCGTCTAAAAAGATGATATTTTCGTATCCATTTGCTCTTGCTATATCAGCACAGACTAGCCCATGTCCGCCAGCACCATAAATATAAAGAGTCTTAGTTGTGCCCATTAAATTTCTCCGTAGTTGCCATGCCAGCTTTATTTACGCCTTCTTCAGTTTTCTGCTGCTCAATTTTTTTATAAATACGCTCTTCAACAAAAATGCGTTCCAAAGTACGCAGATGAAGTTTTTCCAAAAGACTTGCTTTTTCAAGTTCAAGTTCCTGTTTAAGAATACCAACAAGCTGTTTTGCATGATGTTCAATTACCTGAGTACATGTCATCTGAACCGGCATGTTATCTTTAATTACAAGAAGATTACAGTAAATTGTCTGCTCGCAGTCTGTAAACGCATAAAGTGCATCTACAACATCTTTTGTATAAACACCACGCTGCAAACGAATTTCGATATTTACTTTATCAGATGTATAATCCTGGATAGAAGTGGCTTTAATTTTTCCATTTTTTACTGCTTTTTCAATAGAATCGCAAAGGCTGTCTGTTGTAGAACCGTATGGAAGCTCAGTAATAACAATCTTTTTATCATCACTTGTATCCATTTTTGCGCGAGTAACAATTTTTCCAAGACCATCCTGATAATCTGTAACGTCAATTAATCCGCCGGTTGGAAAATCTGGATAAAGCTGGAATTTTTCGCCGCGAAGGCACTTTCGTTCTGCATCAATTACTTCATGAATATTGTGACTCAGAATATTTGTACTCATACCAACGGCAATACCTTCGGCACCCATAATTAAAACAAGAGGAAGCTTTGCACTGAATGCAACAGGTTC
>CALEHZ010000081.1 GCA_937875715.1 uncultured Campylobacter sp.
AAAGGTATTTTCTTAACAGTAAATTTTGCACCAAATTTCGTTACTGTTTTAGCAGATGCCTTAATAGTATTTTTTGATAAAACAGTTAAAATTTGCAAAAAGCGCTATTTTAAGTTGCGATTTTGCTTGCATAACATATCTATATGTTAGCCGAAATCAGAATAAAGGTCAATACCCATTTCAAAATCCTTGCCAAATGAAAAAGAAAGAGCAAAATTACTTCAATGGTGGGGCGATAAGTTAGGCGATATTGACTTTAAGAGAATAAAGAAAACTAGCGTTTATAACTAAAAAATGCTTTTCTTTTTTTAATGGTAAGAATACTCTTAATAGTAAAAATTTTTGCTAAAAATAAAAAGTAGAATTCTAGAATTTAGCGCTGACTTTTGGGGCAAAATTGTTTTTAGGCTATACGGATATTATGCCACTCTTTTAAGGGGGCTTTGTTTTATAGCTCACTGATTAGAATTTGTGATGGCAGGATAGGGAAAGAGTGGCAAAATATCCGTATTTTTGCCCCACTTGTCCCAAAGTCTGCGACGCTCACATTTGAAATTTAGGGAGAAAAAATGAAAAGAATAGAGATAAAAATAGATGATGAAAAATATGAAAAGTTTGTAGAATATAAGCGAAAAAATTCTACTAACTTTAATGCTATAATAAACGCTAAAATTGATGAAATTTTAGAGAGCAAAGTAAGCGATTTTTTAGATGATAAAAGTGAGAATAAAAAAGACCATTTGATTAAAATAAAACTTACTACAAGCGAGTTTAATCTCTTAAAAAATCTTGCTAGATCTCACGGCTTTAATTCAATAGCAAAAGAAGCAAGGTTTAGAATTCTAAACACCATTTATAAGAATCCTTTCTTTACAAATATTGAAATGAAAGAACTCTCAAATGCTACAACTGAACTTGAAAATATTTCAACTCATTTAAAGGCATTTGTGCTTACTTTAAAAGAGAAAAAACCAAGCGAATTTAGTTTAAATTTCTCAAAGTTTGAAAATTATTTTAAAGATATTTTAGCTAAAACTGATGAGATGAAAGAGAAAATTACTAACGAATATAAAAAAGTTTATTATAGAATTCTACATTAAAAAATGAGCGATATTTTAAAGCGGAATTCTAGAATTTAAAGCATTTGAATTTTAGAATTCTTTTAATGCTTTGTGGTGTGTTTATACTAAAAGTTTTGAGTGTGTTTTGTGCTTTTTAGTGGCGTGAAATTCTAGAATTTAAGATGTGCGAGTGATTCGTTATTTGTGTGTATTGGCACGAGCGGACAAGTTTTAAATGTAGCATCTTTCGCAAGTTTTGCTAATTTTAGCATTTTAAATAACTACGAAGAAACTGAGCTAAATCTAGCTTTTAATAGAAGTTACATAGAAAAAGCCACGACCGCTTCACCTAAAATAGAAAAAGATATAGAGAAGTTTTTTAACTAGGGTTTTGCCCTAGCTTTTAAAACTTACTTGGTTTAAAATTTTCAGTTATTGTCCCTATAAGTTCATAATCTCTCCCCCTTTTTCTTTCTCTAAGGTGTTGCCATTTAAACATATCTTTTGTGCCTTTTACATTAAAAGGATCAAAATTAAAGCATTCACTAAACATCCCCTTTGTTTTTGCTACTTTACTTAAATCCCAAGAATTAAGGTTTTGATTAAGATAGCAACAATGATGAAACATATAGCTCATATCAGCCACTTTGCTAATATCCCAGCACCCAATAGGTTCGTTAAAATAAAAGCAATTATAAAACATTTTGCTCATATTTTCTACATTACTCACATCCCAGCTCTCAATACCACTAAAATCTTTTCTCATCACCCTATGCCACCCACTAAATAGATTACTCATATCTTTTATCAACGAAGTATCAATAGAGCCAAGATTTACGCTTTCATCACTTACTAGAAGTTTTAGTTCATCTTTGTTTATAGGTTGAAATTTACCTTTTACTTGATTGATTTTTAAGCCAAGCGTTTTAGCACTTAACCCACTAAAAGCCAAAGCACTGATACTTTGTGGTTTAAGCCAATTTTTAAAGCTTTGATTTAAGCTATCACAGCCAAAAAACATAAAATTCGCTTTTTTAAGATTTCTTATATCCCAATTATTTAAAGACTGATTGAAATTCTTACATTCAAAAAACATAGCATTCATTTCTATTGCTTTGCTTACATTCCAACTTTCAAGTGGCTCGTTAAAGTTTTTACAGCCATAAAACATACCATTAAAGCGAGTTACATTACTCACATCCCAGCTCTCAATACCAGAAAAATCACTGCGACTACAACGAGGGAAAAAATATGGTGTAGCAATAATCTTACCTACTTCAATATAGCCTATATGACTATCATTAAAATCTAAATCAGCAAACAAAAAAGACATATCAGTAATAAGACTTGTATCAATATCACCTAGATATTTACCACATAATACAAGTTCTTTTAGCTCTTGTTTTGTTTTTGGTTTGTATTTTTTCATTTTAATACCTTTTTAAAAAATTTATGTAATTTTAATAATATTTAGCGACTACTTTTTGTCGTTTTACAAAAAAAATCTTTAAAGTCTAAAAGAATATTGTAATTCTAGATTTCCACGCTACCCAAAAGCCACATAAAAGCACAAAACGCACATACAACGGCGCAAGAGCTTAAAACCGTTTTACCAGTAAAAGAGAAAAACCATTAAAGCAAAAAAATCTCCCACCTATAACTATAATCACACATTATTATCAAATTTATTTTTGCTTACATATTTTAATTTTTTTAATTTTTTTTATAAAACGACAATTATTAGTCGTATAATAAATGTATAATTACAAAAATAATTTTCTAAAAAGGGGTGTAGTTGAAAGACGATTCACAATATGTTATCCAAAAAATAAGAGCGATTTTATTAAAGGATAAAAAAATAAGAAAAGCATTAAGAGATTATCTTAACTAATAAAAGGGGTAAAAATGCTAAAACCAACAACTTTACAAGAGTTAAAAGGGCTAGTAACTGATAAGAGCGTGTATCTGGGCGATATTGACACAAGTGCTATTACTGATATGACTTTTTTGTTTGCCTATAGTAATCGCAAAGATTTTAGCGGTATAGAAAAATGGGATGTAAGCAATGTAGAATGTTTTGCTTCAATGTTTTATGATTGTAAAGCTTTTAATGAGCCACTTGAAAGCTGGAATGTAAGTAGCGCAATAGAAATGGATGCTATGTTTTTTGGCTGTAAAAATTTTAATCAATCATTAAATAATTGGGATATAAGAAATGTAAAATATATGGATTCTATGTTTGAAGGCTGTGATAGTCTAAATACAAGCTTTGAGAATTGGCTAAAAATACAAAATGTCAGTATTTTAGCTTTTAGTGGGCTAAATACTAAACTTCTTGGCTTAAAAATCAATAAAGTAAATGGTAAATTCCAGCCTAAAAACGAATATGAATTAAATCTCTTAGTAAGCGATGAGAGCGTGTATCTAGGCGATATTGACACAAGTCTTATTACTGATATGAGCGAAATGTTTAGTGGTGTAAGTAGAAAAGACTTTTGCGGTATTGAGAGCTGGGATGTGAGTAATGTAGTAAATATGTTTGCTATGTTTTCTGGGCAAAAAGATTTTTACGCAGACCTTAGTAGCTGGGATGTAAGCAAGGTAGAAAGTGTGGAATCTATGTTTTGTGGTTGCGAAAAATTTAACAAACAAATACCAAAAGGTTGGTGCTTAAAAGCTGATAACTCAAATGCTTTTTTATCATTTCGAAGTATTTTAAAAAAATATACAAAAGACTAAAATAAGGGGCTAAGCCCCAAAAATTAGCAAGTAGAGATTGCAACTAGCAATCCTACTAAAATTTCTTTTTTGTATAAAAGATTTTGGCTATAATCCAAACCAAAGAGAATCTCTGTTTCATCGTCTAAAATATCGCTTATACATTCAAGACTCTCGCCAAAATACTCACAAGGTGTGCTCTCATCTGCTTCACAGGCTATTACTACTTGTTTTATAGCACAAAATGGATATTTGCGCCTTAACCCACTTAGCTCTTTAATCAAATCCTCCTTTAAATAATCACGATTCGTGCCAAAATCATTTATATAAAATAGATTATTGCTATATAAAAACGATCTTAAATCAAGTTCATCAAACTGTGCTTCACATTTTTCTTTGCTAAATAAATTTTTAAAAACTAAAAAAGAGTTCATTTTTGCTCCTATCCTAGAAAAACTCGTAAGATATTTCTAAGCTCTTTGTCTTTTGCCAGTAGTGCTTGTACTTTTCTTATTATTTTTGGGCTATTTAGCTCGTTTGCGCTATTTAGCTTGGTTTTGGGTGTCTTTGTGCGAGATTTTTTCACGCTAACTCCTTTTTGAAAAAATTTTAAAAGAATTATAAAAAAACAATACGACTAGTGCTTGTCGTTTTTATAAAACAATCAAAGAATAGATAAAAAACTTTAATTTTAGAATTCCATTTTAAAAATACGACAAAAATACTTCGTATTTTTACACTATAATTCTAAAACAAAATCCAAAAAGGATATAAAAATGAAAAAATACACACCAAAAAGCAAAGACGAGTTAAAAGAGCTAGTAAATGACCTTAGCATTTATCTAGGCGACATTGATACAAGCGCAATTACTGATATGAGCTTTTTGTTTGTGCGCTCTGGTCGCAAGGATTTTAGTGGTATTTCTAACTGGGATGTAAGCAAGGTAAAAAATATGAACACTATGTTTGGTGCTTGCGATAGCTTTAATGAAAACATTGAAAACTGGGATATATCAAGCGTAGAAGATATTTGCTTTATGTTTGATTACTGCTATAATTTTAATCAGCCCCTTAACAAGTGGAATGTAAGTAAGATAAAAAAACTAGCTGGCGTGTTTGAGGGCTGTTATAGTTTTAATCAGCCTCTAAATAGCTGGGATGTGAGCAATGTAGAAAATATGAGCTTTTTATTTTCATATTGTTCTAGCTTTAATCAGCCACTAAACTCGTGGAATACAAGTAAAGTTACTCATATGGATGAAACCTTTATGTGCTGTAAGGCATTTAATCAGCCCCTTGATAGCTGGAATGTAAGCAAAGTAAAAAAGATGAATGAAATGTTTAGTTATTGCAAGAAGTTTAATCAGTCTTTAAATAGCTGGGATGTAAGTAGCGTCCATGTGAGGCTTGTACATGTAATACAGCCAGTATGTGGGAGTAAGGACCATCTTGTCATCCTTGGTGAGAATCATTGACTGGAGTACGTTGGCAACCTGAGCTATGTTGGTCATCTGAATGCGAT
>CALEHZ010000082.1 GCA_937875715.1 uncultured Campylobacter sp.
CCAAGTAGATCGTAAAGCTCACTGCTCACCGCAATGAGCAGTTATATCAGAGCCAGCTCATCGCGTGACGGCTCGACACGCTCCCGCTAACATTCGCTTCGCAGCGGTACTAAGCTCAGGCTTCGCAGGCTTGCTCGCCTTCGCTAAGGACCGGCGGCTCATGATTGTCTCGCCTGTCACATAACGAACGGATCTCTTACATTAAATCCGGGATTTTATCGCGGCGTTGACCGAAGGAATAAAGCCGCGAAAGCTTAAAAAATACTTATATTTTAAACTGCGATAATTATTTTATGGATAATCCATTTTCTTTGTATGAGTTTAGGGCATTTCATGCCACTATAGATAAAAAAGAAGCAAAAAACGAACTTTTTGGCTTAATCACAAAAAAGTGTTGATAAAAACCCTTTGAAATTATGATTAGTTCATCGTTTCAAAGGGTTCAAAAAATTCATAATAAAAAATTAATTTTAAAAAATTCAGTAGTGAATTTTATAAAATTCAAACCTTAAAAAAGTGCGTTTCATAAGTGTGCTTTATACAAAAAATTGCTTCTTGATTAAAGTGTTTGGCTATGGTTTTTATAATCTCTTTTAGCTCTTTTTGTGCGAAGCAATACTTTTAGCGTATTTTCTCGCACAAAAGTGCCATCATCGTGGTAATAACCACCAAGCACTTTGCTTAGAGTAAAGGCGATTTTATGCTGTCTTAAAACTGAGCTAAGATCGCCGATATACACGCTAGTATCATACATTTGTCTATGTTCGTCTTTATCATCAAGCCCTATGTAGATAGTATAAAATGCTCTTTTTTACCAAAGAATTTTGCCAAAATGTTTAGAGCACTCATTTATAAATCCTTTAATTTTTTGATTTCTTCACGCAAAGCAATCGCCTTTTCAAACTCCAAGTTTTTAGCCGCTTCAAGCATCTGCGCCCTTAATTCTTTTACGATTTTTGCCCGCTCGGCCGCTGGCATTTTCTCTAACTTTTTAGCCTTATTATATAATGGTTCGTTTGCCTCGTCGTGCAGGCTTTCCTCTACGCTGCGAGATACTGATTTTGGCGTGATATTATGAGCTTTGTTATACTCATCTTGAAGTTTTCTGCGGCGAAGTGTTACATCCATCGCTTCTTTCATGCTTTTTGTGATTTTATTAGCAAAGAGTAAAACCTTTCCATGCTCGTTTCTAGCAGCTCTGCCCATGGTTTGGATTAGCGAAGTAGTAGAGCGCAAAAAGCCCTCTTTATCAGCGTCCATCACAGCTACAAGTGCGACCTCAGGCAGATCTAGCCCCTCACGCAAGAGATTTATTCCTATTAAAATATCATACTCGCCACGGCGCAAACCACGAATTAGCTCATTTCGCTCAATCGCGTCAATGTCTGAGTGCATATACCGCACTTTAAGCCCAAGTTCTAAGTAATATTTGCTTAATTCTTCTGCCATTTTTTTGGTTAGCGTAGTGATTAGCACGCGGTTGCCAGCTTCAATCACCTTTTTTGCCCTGTCATACAGGACTTCAACTTGATTATCGCTAGAAATCACTTCAATTTCTGGGTCAAGTAAGCCAGTTGGACGCAGAATTTGCTCGTAAATATGGGGCTTTGAAAGCTCTAATTCATACTCATTTGGCGTAGCTGAGACAAAGAGAAAATGCGCCTTTTTGTTTATAAACTCATCAAACATCAAAGGGCGATTATCCAAAGCGCTTGGCAAACGAAAGCCGTATTCTACCAAAACTTCTTTGCGGCTGCGATCGCCTGCAAACATACCACGAAATTGCGGCAAACTCACATGACTTTCATCTACGATTACTAAATAAGGGCGCTCTTTTATTTCGTAATAATCAAACATAGAATACGGCGTCTCTCCTGCCTTTTGTCCGGTTAAATAACGAGCGTAGTTTTCAATGCCCTTTGTCATGCCGGTAGTTTTTAGCATTTCAAGGTCAAACTCCACTCTTTGCTTTAAGCGCTGAAATTCCACTAAACGATTTTCTTTTTTATAAAATTCAAGTCTTTCATCAAGTTCTTTTTCTATCTCTTTTATCGCAGATTTCAAGCGATTTTCGCCCACGATAAACTGACTTGTAGCATAAAGTGTGAATTTTTTAAGATCCCTAGTTTTTTTGCCTGTAATTGCGTCTATATGATACATGCTCTCTATCTCATCGCCAAAAAATTCAAGCCTTAAAACTTCATCATTAAAATACGCTGGATAAATATCAATCACATCGCCATTTACCCTAAAATCGCCCCTATCAAAATAGCTATCATTGCGTTTATATCCCATTTCTACAAGCTTTAAAAGCAAGTCTTTTTGGTGGTAGTTTTGAGAGGGCTCTAAAAATAGCACCATGCCTTGATACTCAGCCGGATTGCCTAGACCATAGTTTGCTGAGACTGAGGCAATCACTACCACATCATCAAAGCTTAGTAAATTTGCAGTCGCTGAAAGCCTTAAACGCTCTAATTCATCGTTAATTGCGCTATCTTTTTCAATGAATAAATCCTGCCTTGGAATATACGCTTCTGGCTGATAATAATCATAGTAGCTTATAAAATACTCCACATGATTTCCCTTAAAAAAGCCTTTAAACTCACTATATAACTGCGCTGCTAGGCTTTTATTGTGCGTCATAATTAGAGTTGGCATATTTAGCCTAGCAATTACATTTGCCATAGTAAAGGTCTTGCCTGAGCCAGTTACTCCTAAAAGCGTGGTGTATTTTGCGCCACTATTTATAGCTTTTACGATATTATTTATCGCGTTTTCTTGGTCGCCTGAGGGCTTAAATTTGCTTGTTAGAGTAAAGATATTTTTCACTGAATTTTATAAACTTTCTAAAATTTTAAACAATTTTAGCATTTTTTTTAATTTTTTTGTATTAAAAAATTATAATTTTATGCTAAAATAGCGATTTTATTACTACTTTACAAAGGTTTAAAAATGTTTGAAGAAAAAGTACTTAATACACTAACTACTAAGGTTACAGAGCTTATGAGTAAATATGAAGAAGCTTGTGAAACTATTGAAAATTTACGCAACGAACTTGTAAGCGCAAAAGCTCAAAACGAAGCAAAAAGCAATCAAATCGCAAGATTAGAAGATGAGCTAAACAGCCACAGAAGCGAGAGCGATGACTTGCTAAAACAAGTTGAAGCTGTGCTTGGCAAATAATTTAGGCTAAAAATATGAAAGAAATCGTGCTAAGCATCACAACCAAAACTGATAAAGAGTTTAAAATTAAGCTTGAAGATGATTTTGCCAAGGCTTTTGAGTGCGATTTACAAAAATATTTTGATGGCAAAACACAATTTGATATAAAACAGCTACTATTCGCCTTTATGAATAAATGCCTTGAAAGCTACGAGCAAGAGGCTCATTTAAACGGCATTGTCGGCAATTTAGAAAAAACACTAGATGAAATGTAAGGAATAAAAATGAAAAAAGCATTTACTATGATAGAATTAATTTTTGTAATCGTAGTTATCGGCATACTTGCTAGTGTGGCTTTACCAAGACTTGCAGCAAATAGAGATGATGCTGAACTTACAAAAGCAAAAGCGCAAGTAGCTTCTATTAGAGCTGGAATTCAAACCGCAAGAAGCGCTAACCTGCTAAAAGGTGGCAATATGGCAAACGGCGGATATCCAGATAACCTAGATAATGGCAGTGATTTATTTGGCAATGTTTTAAGTAGTGGCATAAAAGCTGGAAACTGGAGTGGTAAAAATCCAAACTACACTTTAAATGTAAATGGCAAGACAGCTAAATTTACATATTATCCAACAACTGATGGCACCAATAAGGCTGGCTCTTTTGTATGTAGTGACAATAATGAGCTGTGCGGCTGGCTAGATAAATAAAACTCATAAAATTCACTAACTCATAAAATTCACTTTGAATTTTATGGCATATTTTCTATGTTTTATTACGAAATAATCATCATAAATCATGCTCTTGCCCCACTTACTTATGAAAGCGAACAAGAACTAGAATTATTTTCTTTCATCAAAGTAAGCCTTAGAAATAAAGAAGTTTTAGCTCTTGTTTGGCAGCAGGTGGCAAAGCCTGATTTTAAGACCAAAAATATTTTAGCCACCACCAGCCTTAAACTAACCGCTATCCAAACAAAACTATTAAAATTTATAAGTCATTATTATTCTAGCGAGCTTGGCGTGAGTGCTGCTTTATTTGAGCCTTTTAATGCCGAACTTTTAGAAAATTCAAATATTTTAGAAAATTCAAATATTTTAGAAAATTCAAAACTTTTAGAAAATTCAAAACTTTTAGAAAATTCAAAAAATTCAAAACTTTTAGAAAATTCAAATATTTCTAACGCTCTGCCGATTTTAAACGAACAGCAGCAAAAGGCTTTTGAATTTTCTAACAATCAAGAAATTAGCCTTATTTTTGGCGATACAGGATGCGGCAAAAGTGAAATATACATAAACGCCATCGCAAAAGCCCTAAATAATGACGAACAAGCCTTGCTTTTAATGCCAGAAATCGCCCTAACTCCACAGATGAAAATTCGCCTTGAAAAATATTTTAAAGGCAGACTTGGCATTTGGCACAGCGGCATCTCAAAACCCCAAAAAAAGAAGCTTTTAGCTGATTTTCACTCTGGCAAAATCAAGCTTATCGCTGGCGCACGCTCAGCACTTTTTTTGCCCTTTAAAAATCTTGGGCTAATTATAGTGGATGAAGAACACGATGAAAGCTACAAAAACGCCGCCAAACCAGCTTATAACGCACGCGATTTAGCCCTTTATTTAGCCAAAAATTTTACCGGTGTAAAGACGATTTTAGGCTCAGCCACACCAAGCGTGACAAGCTATTATAAAATCCCA
This sequence comes from uncultured Campylobacter sp., assembly GCA_937875715.1. Classification (GTDB taxonomy): domain Bacteria; phylum Campylobacterota; class Campylobacteria; order Campylobacterales; family Campylobacteraceae; genus Campylobacter. Next base: position 4,860 of record CALEHZ010000082.1, read on the forward strand.
CATTTTCGCCTAAAAGGCACTTATTTTAAATCTAGCAAAGAATACATTTTTGACCCTTCACCTTTGGGGCTTTCAAAGCTGATTATTTCACATTTAGAAGCGGTTTTAAAGGAGCAAAAACAAGCCGTGATTTTCTTGCCAACTAGGGGCAACTTTAAGTTGCTTTTATGCAAAGAATGCTCCGCTTCTTTTAGCTGTCCGTATTGCGCAGTTTCAATGAGCCTACACAAAAGCTCAAATGCGCTTAAATGCCACTATTGCGGCTATAGCCAGCCTATCCCAAAGACTTGCGATAAGTGTGGCGGTGCTACTTTTGAGAGTCAAAAAATCGGCACCAGCGAGCTAAAAGAACTTTTAGAAAAAGCCCTACCAAATGCTAGAATTGCGAAGTTTGACAGAGATGAGATCACCACAGCTAAAAAGCTTGAAGCGCTGCTAAAAAACTTCAATGATGGCAAAATTGACATTTTAGTCGGCACGCAGATGCTAAGTAAAGGCCATGACTATCACAATGTCGCAATGGCTGTAATTTTGGGGCTTGATGAGCATTTGGTCTATCCTGATTTTAGAGCGCAGGAAAAAACCCTCGCCCTAGCCCAGCAAATCGCAGGCAGAGCAGGCAGAGCCAGCCACGGCAAAATCATCATCCAAACAAAACAAGCTGAATTTTTTAAAAAATATTTGGATAATTATGATGAGTTTTTAAAAGATGAATTAGAGCTTAGAAAGCCCTTGTATCCACCATTTGCTAGACTTTTGAGGATTTTAATCAGCCATAAAAATGAAAATCTTGCTCAAAAAATTCAAACTGAAATTGTAAATGAAATAAGAAACATCGCAGAACTTGAAATAATCGGCTTTGGTAAGGCGGGAATTGCTTTTATAGCTAATAAATTTCGCTATGAAATTTTACTTCGCTCAAAGAGCATTGAAGCACTTTTAAAAGCTGGTTTTATAGCCCAAAAACACGGCGTTCTAGCCGATATTGACCCAGTAAATTTTTCTTGAATTTTATAAAATTTAAAAAAGGTGCTTGACTAGTATCTTAATTTTAGATAGGATACAAACTATGAAATACAGCCCTTAAAGCACAACAAAATTAAATAAAATTTTTTCATGCTTTACACAAGACATCATAGCCACTGCTGCAGCAAAACGAAGTTTCTGTGAAAAACGAAGTTTCTGTGAAAAATTATCAGGCTAAATCGCAACACGATTAAGAACTATTTTTTTTAAGATCAGAAAGCTAATTTTCGAAGAATCTTTGCTAAATATCAAAAAAAATTTGGCGACTTTGAATGCGATGAGAGCTATTTCAAAGCTAAGCGCGTGAGCAAAAAACGCGGCTTTGATGCTGTAGGAAAACGTCAGTTTTTAGCTTCGCTCCTGCTAGGTCATCTAAAAGAGTGCGAATTTGGGTATTATAATAGAAATAAAAATCTAACCAAAATTATCAAAAAACTTTGGGAAAAATACAAAAAAATTAAGAGATGCTAGTCAAGCACCTATTTTTTATTTCTTGATTATTTTGTATCTAGCTAAAATTTCTTTATACGTTTTCTCGTAACACAGTAGTTCACCCACACTTAGTAAAGCAAAATATTTTGTAATTTTATTGATGGTTTTTTATCCTTTTTACTTGTTTGACCTGTAAAGCAGTTAAAATGTTTTTGCCATGTTTATTGCCTTTGTGTTAATAGTCCCCTTAAAGTTTAAAAGGGAACACTTGGGGATACTCAAGGTTTAGTATAGCATAATAAAAATAGGTAAATCAAGGTATAATAAAAGAAATAAAAAAATAGCCTAAAAATATGAAAAAATCATTCATTTTTGGTAATGTAATATAACATGGTAAAAGCTAAGAAAAATAAGTGATGGT
>CALEHZ010000083.1 GCA_937875715.1 uncultured Campylobacter sp.
AAGATTAAAAATAGCTCTTGTAGCTACCATTGATTGTTTTATTTTTATATTTGTAGTAGAGGCTGTTCGCCAGTTATATACATTACCGCAATTATAAGAAGCTAGTCTTTCTTTAAAAGTTTTTCTAGTTTGACCTATTTTTATAATATGCTCCTTGTCATCAATTTTACAAGTTAATATATACGAAGTTCCAGATGAATTTGTGAAAATATTTTTTGCTTCATCGTTTGCAAAATTGATAGCTATGATTTTTTCATTAATTCTTTTACCATCTATTATTTTCATAGGCTCAGCTTTCAATTCGCAAATAAAAATATAATCATTTTTACCATTAAATGAAAAATCTTGTAAAGTTGGTTGTTCTTTTATATCATTAATACTAAATGGTTTATCATTTTTATTTTTTAAAGTAAATAAATTTTCAAGTGCTTTTATATATTCATCACCACTTTTTGAGATATATTCACCTTTTTTAAGATTACACAAAGTTTGTAGTTCACTTAGTGATAATTTTTCACCTTGCTTTGCCATTTTTTTTCCTTTTCAAACAAAATAATTATATGTAAAAATTAAAAAGCCTGATTTTAGCAAAAATTAAGGAATTTTCATATTAATTAGTTTTCAAAATTTGAAAAAATTAAAATTTAAATTTTTCAACCTTTTAGTTCTTTAAAATTCATAGCAATAAAGCTGAATTTTATAAAATTCAGCTTTATTACAGCAGTGAATTTTTTAAAAACTGAATTTTATAAAAACTGAATTTTATGAATTTTATAAAATTCAGCTTCGCTGCGATTTTGGTAAAATTGCTGAATTTTATAAAAACTGAATTTTTTAAAAAATTCAAGCTTGATCTAGCTTGTTCATAATTTTTGCGCTTTCTTCTTCTATGCTTTCTATATCGCTACTAAGTGAGACTGAGCCTTGTTTGTCGATGTATTTGCCTGATGTTTCAATAGCTGATTTTACCACATTTAAAATCTTTTCTTTGCTCTTTTCAAGCTCGGCTTTTTGCTCCTTATCAAAAGCTAGCTCGCCGCTGTGCACTGAGATAGGATCCACATTATTTTCGTATTTATGGGCATCATTTAGCCCCAAATACACGCTAGATTTGTATAAAATATGATCGATTTTTACTATGCTTAAAAGCAGATTTTTAGCAAAGTTTACAAACTGCTCGTCCATATTTTCGCTTTTTTGAGCAAGTTCGCTGAAAACTTTGGAAAAATTTCCAAGCTCACTGGCTGAGAGATTTGCTATTTCAAAAACTTCATTGCTTGAGTTTAAAATCACATCAAATTCTTGCTTCATTGAGCTAATTGCGCTGTTTATCTCCAGTGTCGCTGAGTGCGTCATTTCAGCTAGTTTTCTTACTTCATCAGCCACCACAGCAAAGCCTCTGCCGTGCTCAGCTGCTCTTGCTGCTTCAATGGCAGCATTTAGCGCAAGCAGATTTGTCTGATCTGCGATATCACCGATTCTATCTACGATTTGGACGATATTTGCTGAATTTTCTACAAAGGTTTGAATAACTCTGTGTGAGTTATCGCTCATTTGAGCAAGGTTTGCTATTTTGCTTTCTAATTTACTAATAGCTATTTGACTTTCATTTGAAATTTCTTTTATGCTTGAGGTGTGTTCTTTTACCTCATTTAGCTTCTCTACATCGGTGTTTAGACGTGATGAGATATTGTTTAGATTTGCATTTTGGCTCTCTAAACTTACATTTAAAAGCTTGGCAAAAAATTCATTTTTATACTTATTTGTGCTTTCTTCTTCGATTAGTCTAAGTGCGTTATTGATGAACTCAAGGTTATTTACAAAAATTCCTTTTAAGCCTTGCGAGATAGCTTTTCTAAAAAATTTGTCTTGTAGTTGACAATTTATAGCTGAGTTTGTCTCTCTCATGTAGGCTTCAAGCCCATCAAGTGCGTCATTTATATTCCAGCAAATGTTTTCTAGCTCTTTATTTGGGCAGCTTGTAAAGACGATTCTATCATCAAATTTTGCGTTTTTAATAGCGTTTGCTACTTTTGAGAGTTTGGCTAAAATTTCTTTGTCTTTATTTGCTACAAAGACCATATATCCGCACACGCAAGCACTAAGAGCTACACAAGCTAAGCTAATCCAGCTAAAAACACTGCTAGCATCAAGCACACCAAAAATCAGCGCAAATAACGCTAAAATAATGCCTAAATAAATCATTTTGCGACCCCTTGTAAGCCAAGAATAAACTCATTATAATCAGCTCCATTTAAAAGCTCCATCAGCCTTGCCGCCCCTGCTTTTATATCGCCTTATGCACCCTCAGCTTTTTTAAGCTCAGCATACACAGCCCCAGCAGTCTCTATGCCTACTTTACTAGGCTTTCTGCGAACTGAGTAGTAGTCTACGACCTTGCCATTTTCGTCAATTGTAGGTGCGATGCTAGCAAAAACCCAGTAAAAATCGCCATTTTTAGCCCTATTTTTAACAAAGCCAAAAAACTCTTGCCTTTTTGCTAGCATCTGCCAAAGTAGCCAAAAAGCACAGCGAGGCATATCAGGATGACGGACTATA
>CALEHZ010000084.1 GCA_937875715.1 uncultured Campylobacter sp.
TTATGCCAAAAGTTTTATAAAATTCAAGCCTGAATTTTATAAAATTCAAAAAATTCAAAGCTATTTTAATGGATTAAATTTACAAAACTCACGCAAAAAGCATTCATCGCAAAGTGGCTTAACAGCTTTGCAAGTGTAGCGACCAAACATTATCATCGCTTGATGAAGGCGATTTAAATCAGTCTTAAAAATCGCTGAAAGTGCTTTATCTGTCGCTTCTGGGCTTGGTTCATCGCAAAGACCTAGTCTTTTTGATATGCGAAAAATATGAGTATCCACTGCCATCACATTGGCGCCTTTTGCTTCTATTAAAACGACATGCGCAGTTTTTATGCCAACTCCAGCAAGGCTTTTTAAGTCATCTTCATTTAGTGGAATTTTACCACCAAAATTCTCGCACACAGCTTTTGCCATTTTAATGAGATTTTGGGCTTTATTGTTAAAAAATGAACAAGAGTTAATAAGAAGTTTAAGGCTGGCTAAGTTTGCTTTGGCTAGTTTTTCCACGCTTGGATATTTTTCAAAAAGTGCTGGAGTGATGATATTTACACGCTTATCAGTGCACTGGGCTGAGAGCATTACGCAGACAATGAGCTCATAATTATTTTTAAAATTAAGCTCAGATTTTGCACCTTTAAAATGCTCTAATAGCCGTGATTTGATTATTTGTATATTTTTTTTACTTTGCATGCGCAAATTTTACGAGATTTTAGCTTAAATATTGCCTAAATTGTGCTATAATCCAAAATTCAATTTTTTTTAAAGGACAAACAATGAAAAAATCACTAATTGCAATGCTGGCTTTGGCTGGTTCGTTAAATGCTGCTACACTAGCAACTGTAAATGGCATAGCAGTCACTGACGATATCGTGCCTGATGAGGTAAAAACACAATTTAATGCAAATCCTAATGCAAAAAAACAATTCATCGAAGGCGAGATAAACAGACAGTTAGTTCTTGCTGAGGCAAAAAAAGCTAAGGTTGATAGCCAAAAAAATTATAAAATTCTTGCACAATTAGCTGAAGAAAATGTAATGATTCAACTTTGGGAAAAACAACAATTTGACGCTATTAAAGTAAGCGATAGCGAAGCTCAAAATTTTTACAATCAAAATAAAAATAACTTTGTAGTTCCAGCCCAAGTTCGTGCTAGACACATTTTGGTTAAAGACAAAGCTGCGGCTGAGAGTATCATAAAAGAACTTAGCTCACTTTCAGGTGATGCGCTTAAATCAAAATTTGCCCAAATCGCAAGCGCTCAATCAATAGATAGTGGCTCAAAAGCTAATGGTGGCGACCTTGGCTGGTTCCCTAAAACACAAATGGTGCCTGCATTTGGCGATGCTGCATTTGCTCTAAAAAATGGCGAACTTACTAAAAAACCAGTTCAATCACAATTTGGCTATCACATAATTTTAAAAGAAGATTCAAGAGCTCAAACTACATTGCCTTTTGATCAAGTAAAAAACAATATTATCGCAGGTTTAAAAGGCGATAAATTACAAAATGAATTAGGCAAAAAAGTTGAGACTTTACGCAAAAGTGCAAAAATCGAATATAAATAAAAAGGCTTAAAAATGGGAGCTTTATCTGTTGTTCCAGCTGGCGTACTTAGCGGCACTGAGGCTACGAAGCTATATGAATACGCAAAAGAAACTGGCTTTGCACTGCCTGCTGTGAATGTAGTGGGCACAAATAGCATAAATGCCGTGCTAGAAACCGCCAAAAAGGTAAACTCGCCTGTAATCATCCAGCTTAGTAATGGCGGAGCTGGATTTTACGCTGGAAAAGGCGTAGATGGTGCTAGCGAGGTAGGTAAAGGCGATGTGCTAGGAGCTATAGCTGGGGCTTATCATGTGCATATTGTATCGCAGCACTATGGAATTCCTGTGATTTTACACACAGATCATGCTGCTAAAAAACTGCTGCCTTGGATAGATGGGCTAATTGTAGCAAATAGCAATCACAAAAATAGCACTGGCAGGCCGCTTTTTAGCTCACATATGCTAGATCTTAGCGAAGAGAGCTTAAGTGATAATATTGCAATTAGCAAAAAATATTTACAAGAATTAAGCAAGCTTGATATCGCCCTTGAAATCGAGCTTGGCGTAACTGGCGGCGAAGAAGATGGCGTAGATAACACAAATGTAGATAATGCCAAACTCTACACTCAGCCAGAAGATGTAGCGCTTGCGTATAAAGAACTTGGCGAGATTAGTCCGCTTTTTAGCATTGCAGCTAGTTTTGGCAATGTTCATGGCGTGTATAAGCCAGGAAATGTCGTGCTTCGCCCAGAAATCCTAAAAAACAGCCAAGAATATGTCCAAAAGACCTTTGCTACAAGTAGTGCTAAGCCTGTTAATTTCGTATTTCACGGCGGTTCTGGCTCTGAGCTAGCTGACATTAAAAACGCTGTCAGCTATGGTGTAATTAAGATGAACATTGACACAGACACACAATGGGCGTTTTGGGACGGCGTACGCGAGTATGAAGCTAAAAATCACGGATATTTACAAGCACAAATTGGCAATCCAGAAGGCAGCGACAAGCCAAATAAAAAGTATTACGACCCACGCAAATGGCTACGAGAAGGCGAATTAGCTATAATCAAAAGGCTAGAAATCGCTTTTGAAGATCTTAATTGTGTAGGACGAAATTAAGTTTTTAGAAAATTCAGGGTTTGAATTTTTTGAATTTTCTGGGCTTTGTGAGTTTGGCTTGTCTCGCACGCCTACTGCACACAAACTTCGTAAAAACTTCATTGCGACGCACGAAAGTGCGTCTCATTCGTTTTTACTCAGTTTGTGCACACTAGGCGCACGATACTTCGCCAAGGTGTTTTCAACTTTTGAATTTTCTGAATTTTCAGAAAATTCAAGTTTAGAAAATTCAGTTATAAAATCTCTTTTGCGCTCAGACGGAGATAGATATAGCTCTATAATCACACGAAATGGCTGGCAAAGACACCCAGTAGATGATAATAAACGCTATGAACAAGTTTATTCACAAATGGATGGCGAGGGCGTAATGACCTTTGGCATTACTGATGTGCCAAATACCATAAATGAATTTTTAGATATAACAAAATCTAAAATAGATGATTTTGATAAAATTCTTTTACATCAATCAAATGAACCAATGATAAAAATAATAGCTGAAAAAATAGGCGCAAAGCTAGAAAATGTGCCTGTATCTATCGTAGAATATGGAAATGTGAGTGGCTCTACCGTGCCTTTGACCCTTGTGGATGCAATGACTAAAAAAAGCACAAAATTGCCAAAAAGATTAAATATTCTAGCTTGTA
>CALEHZ010000085.1 GCA_937875715.1 uncultured Campylobacter sp.
TCGCCCCACGCCGTCATTGCGAGATTTTAGCGTAGCTAAAATCGTGGCAATCTAGAATTTAACTTTTTAAATTCTAAAATTTAAACTTTTAGAATTCCAAAAATCAAAGGCTTGAAAATGAAAAAAATATTTTTTCTTTTACCACTTTCTTTTGGCTTTTTAGCTGGTTTAGAAACACTACCAAACGACGCAGAGATAAATGCTACAACGAGTTTTAGCCCTGAATTTTATGAATTAGAAAAAGCAGTACCCTTTTTGGCTTGTTTGTTTGTGGTAAATATCGCTTTTACGATGTTTGCTTGGTATCATGGCAAAAAATGGCAAGAACAAGTAAGAGCCAATAGACCTAGCCTAAAAGAGAGGCTAAATGCCCTCAAAGTTGCCTGGGCATGGCTCAAAAAAGACCCCGCCCAGCGTGAGGAATTCCCAAATATAGAGGGTCAGCAAAAGCTCTCATCAGGGAGAATTTCGGCTATTTATCTGCTTTGTTTGCTTGGCATTATGCTTAGCCCTCTTGCGTTTAAGCCGTTTTTTGATGAATTAGTCGTGGGCGTGGCGTGCTTTATAATGACGATAAATGTGATAATTTTTGCTTTTAGCGTCCCAAGGATCAAAAAAAGAATAAGATTTTAGCACTCTAAATTCTAGAATTTAGCACACAAAAAGGAGAAAAAATGAAAAAAATCTTGCTAATTTTAGCTTTTATTTGTAGCGTGATTTACGCCGCAGAGCCAAAAGACGGCGATAAAGTCGCCATCACCGCTCTATACGAGGGCAATGCCTATGAGGAGGGCTGGATACTTCAGTTTTTTGATGGCAAAAATAGGCACTATCTCCGCCCCTCTTTTAGCGATTTGCCGCAGATGAGCGAACAAGGAGAAAATGGCATCAGCGTAAAAATGCTAGAAGGCAAAATCGGCTATACTTACGAAATAGAGTATATTTATGTCTATGATGAAGAACTAGAAAAAGCCCTAGGCACAAAATACTACGAAAAAATCACCAAAATAAAAGAACTAAGTGGCAAACCTGATGCCCAGCTTCAAAAGGTGCGAAAAGCAGCCGAGCCACTAAGCGTGGGAGTGGAAACTGATGGCGCACCAAAGGCGGCAAACACGCTAGGCGTGTGGTATGAAAAGGGTCAGCACTCATTGCCAAAGGATTATAAAGAGGCAGTTTATTGGTATGGATTAGCGGCGAATTTTGGCAACACCCTAGCTATGCACAACCTCGGCGACTGCTACAAAAAAGGCATAGGCGTAGAAAAAGACATAAACAAAGCTAAAGAATACTACCAAATGGCGATAAACAAAGGTAACGCGATAGGATACGAGGATTTGGGCGATTTATACAAAGAACTAGGCGAGATAAAAGAGGCAAAGAAAATGTATGAACAAGCCAGCCAAAAAGGCAGAAAAAACGCAGCTAAAAAGCTAAGAGAGCTATAAAGGTGGCTTTAAAGGTGGCTTTAAGCTCAGCCCTTGGGGCTAAATTTTAGAATTTAGGTTTTGGAATTCCAAAATTTGTGGGTTTTAAACAAAGGAGAAAAAATGAAAAAAGTGATTTTATCAGTGTTTGCGCTTTGTGCGTTAAGTGCTAATGATGATTTTAGCAAGGCGCAGGAGCTTGTGGCAAAAAAGGACTATGAGGGTGCTTGTGAGCTTTTTACTAAAATTTGTCATGATGGCAGCTATGAGGGTTGCCAAGAGGCGATTTATCCATGTAAAATGGAAAGTGGCGGAAACTTAGATCATCCTGGCTTGGATATACTTTTTATGGGGATTGCTTGTGATAAAGGTCACATAAAAGGCTGTATGGAAGTAGTAGATATGAGTTTGGTTGGCAATTACGCGGTAGGCTATGATGTAGAGGGCGCAAAGAAGGCGCTTAGCAAGGCTTGTGAGCTAAAAGATGCGAGTTCTTGTGCGTATTTGGCTGATATTTATGCTGGCAGTGATAGCTTTTTAAACGATATGAGCGAAGACGAACCACGCCTAGAAGACTACAAAACACAAATAGACAAAAATAAAGCTATGGAGTATTACAAAAAGGCTTGT
>CALEHZ010000086.1 GCA_937875715.1 uncultured Campylobacter sp.
CAAGATAACAACACTAATGGCAATGCTACTAATAATGCTACAAATATAGTAGAACTCGCCCAGCAAAATGTAAGCCTTTATAATCAAAATATAAATAAAGGCTATGATGATATTATGGGCTTTTTGTCTGGTTGGTAATGTAAAAAAGGCTTTTTTATTAAATTCTAGAATTTAAAAAGCTAAATTCTAGAATTTGGGGATTATCCGCTTAAAGCGGACAATGACAGCGCAGTAAATTCTAGAATTTAAAGCCAAATTCTAGAATTTAAAAAGCAAAAAGCTGATTTTAATATGCTCCAAATTCTACATTACAGGCTTCTTTTATGCCGCCTTTACAAGCTTTCTCGTAGAGCTTGGTGCCTTTTTCCTTCCAAGTAGGTAGCGTCTTTTTGTAAGAGTCGCTTTCAAAATACATACCATACCAGTCACTATACACGCCACCAGCCTTAGCGCAGCCGTTTAGATTGCCACCATTACAGGCTTTTTCAAACAATTCTAGCGCATCATTGTCAGCATGATCTTCAAGGTTTAAATCCCCAGCCTTAATACAAGCCTCTAAATCGCCACCATCACAGGCCTTGCTTAAAAGCTCTATTTCTTCTTTACTAAAAAGCGCCACCACAGCGCAACATAAAGCCAAAATGCTTTTTTTCATTTGTTCTCCTTTGTGTTAGATTTTAAATTCTAGAATTTAGCCACTTGTCATTGTGGAAAAGCAAAGCGACCGAAGCAATCTCAGTAATAAATTCTAGATTGCTACGATTTTAGCTACGTTAAAATCTCGCAATGACGCCAAAGCCACAAATTCTAGAATTTAAATCTTTCAAACTTTTAAATTTTACTTGCCTATTTTCTTACAAGCTTTTTTCATTCCACCATCACAGGCTATCTTAAAAAATTCCCTTGCTTTTTTCCCCTCTTTTTTGGCTATAAATAAGCCCTATCTCATAGCAAGGCTCAGTGTGGTCTATATCACAAGCCCTTTTATAAATCTCCGCTGCTTTTAGCTCATCTTTGGCTTGGTTCAATCTACCCTCTTTATACACAGAGCCCAAAGACATACACAAAGTCATATCACAAAGCTTTATTATAAAACTCTAATGCTTTTTCATCATTTTTGCTTTGTTCGTGGCATTGTCGACCCACTGACAAGCTAGTTCATATCCACTATCACATAACTTAGTTTGCAGCTCTATTGCCTTTTGCACATCTTTTTCTACGCCTTTGCCATTATAGTAGGCATCAGCAGCCTTTTTGCATATATTATGTGAGCCAAGCAAACAAGCTTTTGAATACAGCTCTATTGCTTTTTTCTTATCTTTTGGCATTCTTTTACCTTTTTCGTAAAAGCCCCCTAGCTCCTCGCAGTAAACCCCACTAGTAGAACAAGCTTTCATATAAAGCTCAATGCCCTTATCTATGTCTTTTTCTAGCTCTCTTGTGCCAAGCATGTAATAATTCCCAATACTTCCACACGCATACTCATACCCACGCTCGCAGGCTTTTAGATAAATATCTACCCATTTTTGCTTATCATCAGTTTTGATATCTTTGTGATAATAAGCATCGCCAAGGTCAGTACATGCTTTAAACTCTCTGCCATCACAAGCTTTATTTAGAAGCTCTACTGCTTTTTGCTCATTTTTTATAGCCTCAGAGCCTCTAGCATACGAATTACCAGCCACCATGCATCCTTCTAAA
>CALEHZ010000087.1 GCA_937875715.1 uncultured Campylobacter sp.
TTTTCTAAAATCTTAGAAAATTCAATCCCAGAAAATTCAAAACAATTTTAGAAAATTCAAAACGCTGCAGTTTTAGAAAATTCAGAAAATTCAAAGCTGAATTTTCTAAAATCCCAGAAAATTCAAAACAATTTTAGAAAATTCAAATTAGCTCTGGGATATTAAAATAATGATCTATCGCGCCGCAGCCCTGCCCTATTTGCTCGCTCCAGCTTAGTGCCTTGCTTACAAAGTTTTTAGCGTGAGCCACAGCGCTTTTCATATCCAGCCCAGCACCCAAACCACAAGCAATCGCCGCACTTAGCGTACATCCCGTGCCGTGCGTGTTTTTAGTAGCGATTAACTCACCTTTAAACTCAAAAAATTCCGCACCATCATATAGCACATCAGTAGCGTTTAAATGTCCGCCTTTTGCCAAAACTCTCACACCACATTTATCAAATATCGCCTTAGCAGCGTCCTTTTGCGTAGCTAAATCTTTCACTTCAAAGCCAGCTAAAACGCTAGTTTCAGCCGCATTTGGCGTGATGATATCACTGATTTCAAAAAGCCCCCAAAGCGCCTTTATAGCGTCATTTTCCAAAAGCCTTGCCCCACTTGTAGCTACCATTACAGTATCGCAAACTATGTTTTTAGCGTGATTTTCTAGTAGGCTTTCACGCACAGCAGCGATTATTTCAGCGTTAAAGAGCATACCGATTTTTAAAGCATCCGGGCGTATATCATCAAAACACGCCTTTATCTGCGCTGCTACAAATTCACCACTTACAGCACTCACAGCACTCACGCCCAAGGTATTTTGCGCAGTTAGCGCAGTAATCGCACTCATACCATACATTTTATGCGCAGTAATCGTTTTTAAATCAGCTTGCGCTCCAGCCCCACCGCTACTATCACTACCAGCAATTGTTAAAATCTTTTTCATTTTTTTAGCCTTTAACTAACAAAAATTTTATCTATTGTATTGTTTATTTCTTTTGTTAAATCAATAATTTTTATTTGATTTTCTTTTATAGCTCTTTTCTTGTTTTCTACAAAATTTACTATTTCTTTTTGGATATTTAGTGGAGGAAGTGGAATTTGTAAATCTTCTAAAAATTCTTTCTTTTCATCCTCTTCCAGTTCAGAAATTTCCTGTTCAATCTCTGCAATTCGAACTTTCTCTGCCTGACTGCTAGGCTGCGTTACCGCTTCCAGTTCATCCGACAGATATTGGAACTTGGCAAGCTGCTTTTTCATTTCCTCTAAAACATAATCCTCAAATACATCCGCATAGATGGTATGCCCTGCACCTTTACATTTAAGGAAATATCGGGAACCTGAACATTGAAAATATCGCCCAGCTTTCGTGTTTGACCTTGTAACCGTATAGGCATAACCACATTTCTTACACTTCACTTTTCCGGCAAGCCATGTCCGCTTTCCTTTATTTGTTCTTGCCGACTGACGGTTTTTCATGATTTTTAACCGGCATTTCAACCAGACATCAGACTCGATCACTCCCAGATGAGGAGCGATCACCACATCCCGATCTACAAGATCGTACTGCTTTTTCTTTGTCTTATCTCCGTTGATTCCTTTATATAGGAAGATACCGTTAGTTCCCACATAATCAGAAGCCGGGTTAATCATATTTGCGCCCTGGCTTTCAAAGAAATTGTAGATATCA
>CALEHZ010000088.1 GCA_937875715.1 uncultured Campylobacter sp.
GACACAAGAGAGTTGGACAGAGAGTAGTGAGGCCGTTTAATAAAGCTGAAATTATTGAAAGAGATAGAAGCGAAATCGAGAATCTTGAAAAAGGTGGGCCGATTGCGGCGGCGGATTATTATATCTTGAACGACAAGGGCATCAAAGAGGTGTATGAGGGGATTGATGCTGCGCTTGAAGAAATTGCAATGATACTAGATACTAGAAAAGATAGATTTAATGGGCTTTACACCGATATTGTAAAAAAAGAAATTTATCCTACAAGTAGGCTTGTAGCAAGTATCACGGGCATAGAACCGCAGCCAAATAAAGCAATAGTAGGCAAAAACGCCTTTGCACACGAAAGCGGCATACATCAAGATGGCGTGCTAAAATGTGCTCAAACATATGAAATAATCAGCGCAGAAGAGATTGGTGCAGGTAAAACAGATCTAGTTTTAGGCAAGCACAGCGGACGCCATGCTTTTAAAGATAGATTAAAAGAATTAGGCTTTGAGCTTAATGAAAATGAGATAAATACATTATTTGAGCGCTTTAAAGAGCTTTGCGATACTAAAAAAGAGATTTTTGATGATGATTTAAGAGCCTTAGTAAGCAATGAAATCACACAAGTTGCGCAAATCTACGCCCTTGAAAAGCTAAGCGTTCAATCAAGCAAAGACGGCCACACAAGCGCAGCTGTGACCATCCTACACGAAAACGAGCTAAAAAGTGACGCAGCGCTTGGCAATGGTAGCATGGATGCTGTTTTTAAAGTAATTGATAGAATTAGCGGGCACCAAGGTGAGTTAAAAGATTATAAAGTAAGCGCTGTAAGCAAAGGCAAAGATGCCTTAGCAAAAGTAAGCGTAAAGGTAAAATTTGGCGAGAAAACAATGATAGGAAATGGACTTGACATTGACACTGTTTTAGCTAGCGCAAAGGCTTATATTTCAGCGCTTAATAGTTATTTGTCTATGACTCATATGGCTTAATTTGAATTTTATAAAATTCAGCTTTTCTCACTGCTGCCAAAATGAATTTTATAAAATTCAGCCTTGAATTTTATAAAATTCATAAAATTCACTTTCATAAAATTCTGCCGCAGTGTCACAGACCCAAAATCTACGAAGTAAAATCTAAAATTAAATTTTATAAAATTCATTATTTTAAAGCTATGTTTAGTTTTTTTAGCTATAATTCGCAGTTATTTTTTTATTTTTAGGATTACAATATGCTTAAACCAGGTGAATTAAAAGACTCCATAACCAAATCAAAAAGGTGTATTTGGTACGCAGCGCTATTTAGCTGTTTTGTGAATTTACTGATGCTAACGCCGCCTATGTATATGCTGCAACTTTATGATAGAGTTGTGACAAGTCGTAGCCTTAGCACACTATTTTTTCTTACTCTGATAGTTGTAATTTTATTTATAATGATGGGAATTTTTGAAGTTTTACGCTCACGAATTCTTATTGTTTTTGCCACGCAGCTTGACAAAACTTTAGGTGAGCGTGTGTATGATGCGATTTTTAAACTTTCATCTCGTCATCCAGGCAGAGTTAGCTCTCAGGCGATGAGTGACTTGAATGCTATTAAACAATACATGAGTACAAATGGCGTTTTTGCCTTTTTGGATGCACCTTGGCTACCTATTTATATCGGGCTTTTATTTTTATTTCACCCAGCTTATGGCTGGTTTGCGTTAGCTTCTGCTATTGTGCTTTTTGGTATAGCTTTGCTAAACGAAAATGCTACAAAAAACGGACTAAAAAAATCAAATGAAAGCAATAGAGCTGCGATGCGCTTAATTGATATGAACCTTCGCAACACCGAAGTAATCAATGCTATGGGCATGAATGAGGCCTTAAAGAAAAACTGGAAAGAACGTCATAAAACTTTTTTAGAATCACACGCTAGTTCTAGTGCTCACGCTGGACTTTATGCAAATATTTCAAAGACAACACGTGTGATGAGCCAAAGCCTTATGCTAGGACTTGGTGCGTATCTAACAGTAATTATGGAAATCACTCCAGGTATGATGATAGCTGGCTCAATCATCATGGGTAGAGCGCTTGCGCCACTTGATATTTTGATAGCTAGCTGGAAACAATACAAAAACACAAAAGAAAGCTATGAACGCTTAGATAAGTTTTTAACAGACTTCCCAGTAGAAAAAGACAAATTAAGCTTGCCAGACCCAAAAGGCGCTATTGCTTGCGAGGCAGTCACTTTGGTACCACCTGCTGCTAAAATGCCAAGCTTGATGGGCGTGAATTTAGAGTTAAATGCTGGCGATATGTGTGCGATAATTGGCCCAAGTGCAGCTGGAAAAAGCTCACTTGCAAGGGCGATTTTAGGCATTTGGCCACTGGCTCACGGCGTAGTGCGTGTAGATGGCGCTGATATAAATCACTATTATAGCGATGCTTTGGGGGCTCATGTAGGCTATGTTCCTCAAGATGTGGAGCTTTTTGAAGGAACTGTGGCTGAAAATATTGCTAGATTTGGACAGCTTGATAGTGATGCTATTGTAGAAGCTGCTATAAAGGCAAATGTGCATGAAATGATACTTCGCTTGCCTGATGGCTATGATACAAAGCTAGGGGTTGGCGGTATGAGTCTTTCTGGTGGTCAGCGCCAAAGAGTAGCGCTTGCTCGTGCTTTGTATAAAAATCCAAAAATCATCGTGCTAGACGAGCCAAACGCAAGCCTTGATGAAGAAGGCGAAAAAGCACTATTTAACTCGCTTCTAGCTATAAAAGGCAAGGCCACAATCTTGCTAATTACGCATAAATTAAATGTATTACAAGTTGTGGATAAAATAGCTGTATTACAAGCTGGAAAGCTAGTATATTTTGGTGCTAGAGATGCTGTGCTTGAAAAGCTTGGTGTGAGCAAACCTGCTGCGATTACTGAGCAAAAGCCGCAGCCAAGGCAAAATCCAGCTAAAAACGATGATAATAAATAGGATAAAGAAATGTTTGAAAAAGAAGATAAAATAGTTAAATTTGGACTTATTTTAATAAGTATTTTTGTGGGAATTTTTGTTTTGTGGATGGGGCTTGCTCCACTTGATAGCGCAGCTGTAGCACCTGGTCAAGTAGTAGTAGCTAGCAAGAAAAAACAAATCCAGCACCTAGAAGGTGGTGTGGTAGATAAAATCTATGTAAAAGACGGAGATGAGGTAAAGGCTGGAGATGTTTTAGTAGAGATCAAAAATGCACAAGTTGCAAGCTCTATTGACATTTTGAAAAAAGAAAATCTACAAGCTAGTGTGCTAGTAAGCAGGCTAGAGGCTCAAAGAGACGGAAATGAAACTATTAGTTGGGATCCAAGCATTATGAATGAGCCTGAGTTTGAGGCAGCTGCTGCTGGTCAACAAAGCATTTTTGATGAGCAAAATAAGCTTTTAAAAGATGAAATATTTATTTTAAATCAAAGAATAGATCAGTTAAAAAAGCAAATCAGTGGAACACAAGCTATAGTCTCATCTCGCCAAAAAAGAGTAGGCTCACTAAATGAAGAAACTAAAGAATGGCAAAAACTATATAAAGAGCAATTAACTGATAAAATTCGCCTAAGAGACATTGAGCGTGAACGTGTAGATGCCAGCGGTCAAATAGCAAGCGGAAATGCAGACATTGCACGCCTAGAGGTGCAAATCACAGAGACAAAACAGCAAATTTTAGTAAGAGAGCGCACCTTTAAAGAAGATGTTTTAAAACAATATGAAGATGCAAAATTAAAGCTAAATGATGCTTCAGCACGCCTTAGAGCCTATTATGACCAACAAGAGCGTGCAGCGATTAAAGCACCAGTTGATGGCACGATTGTAGAGCTTATTACCTACACGATTGGTGGTGTTGTAAAGCCAGGCGAGACAATTATGAGCATAGTGCCAAAAGATGCTGAATACATAGTAGAAGCGCAACTACCTACAATTCACATTGATAAAGTTTTTGTAGGCTTACCAGCTGATGTGAGATTTAGTGCCTTTAATACCCAAATGGCTGAAGTTATCGAAGGTAAAGTAAGCTATGTCTCAGCCGATAGCTTACAAGATAGAAATGGCAATGCATTTTATCAAATAAAAGCAGAACTAACCGAAGAAGGTGTAAAAAGTGTGGAGAAAAACGGCTTTTTCTTATTGCCTGGTATGCCAGCAGAAGTTATAGTAAAAACAGGTCGTAGAACATTTTTAAGTTATTTGTTAAAACCATTTGCAAATATGCTTAAAAAAGCATTTAATGAAGATTAAGGAAAACACGATGAAAAAAACACTTTGTATTTTAGCGCTAAGTTTTATTTTTGCTAACGCCGAAGAAGGTGTGGGCTTAGGACAAGCCTACGAAATGGCACTGACAAATGATGAGGGCTTAAAAAGCATGATGTATGAAACTATGGCTGCTGGTGAGCGTGTGTGGCAGGCTACTGCTTTGCTTTTGCCTAGCGTGGAACTTGACTATTTGTATAATGGTGAAAAATATGATAAAGTTTATGAAGGCAAAGCAAAATACCGCCTAGATGAGAGCTTTTATAAATACGGCATCACACTTCGTCAGCAAATTTTTCGCCCAGATTTGTGGATAAATCGCTTACAAGAAGGGCTTAGAGAAGAAGGCTATAAAATCACGCATGAAAGCACCAAACAAGAACTAGCCAGTAAAGTCGCAAAAGCATATTTTGACCTAGCATTTGCAAATAAAAATCTTGAGCTTGCTACAAGCTACGAAGAAGCAAACAAAGCAAAATACGAGCAAATGGACAAACAACTTCAAATGGGTCTAGCAAATAAAATGGATACACTAGAAGCAAAGGTTCGCTACGACCAAGCAAAGCTTGATGTAAGCGTAGCAAAACGCCAAATAGAAGTAGCCAAGCTAGAATTAGCCAAGCTTACTGGTCAAACAGTAGCAGTAAAAAACGATGTAGAAAAAATAAAACTTGACTTTTTTGATAGCCTAAGCCTTACAAAATACGAAAATGTTTTAGAAAACTTTGAGTATAAACAAAGCGAAATTGTAAGCCAAATCGCCACAAAAGAAAAATTAAAACGTTACGCAGAGTTCTTGCCAAGTGCTGATTTTTCTATAGGTTATTCAAATTATAAATATAAAGACAAAGAAAATTTCGGTGATGAAAAGAAAAAAGTTGAAACTATGTTTAGAGTTAGCATGCCGATTTTTAGCTCGCTTCACACTGTTTCACGCGTCCAAGAAGGCGAATATCTAAAAATGAGTAGTTTAAGCAAACAACTTGATACAAGCCGCAAAGTAGAAATAGACCAAAAAACAGCTGTTAGCGAGTATAAAAACTATTTAGCGCAAATGAAAATTATGTTTAGTGCGCTTGAGACGGCAAGACTGTATGAGACTGCTATCGAGCGTGGATATGCTGAGGGCTTGCGCTCTATTGTAGAGCTTTTTGATGCTAGAGCTCGTGTGTATAAAACTCGCATCGATGCCTTAAACACAGGTCATCAACTGGTGCTTGGCTATATCATGCTTGAGTATCTTGTAGGCGGCATTACGCCTGAGACTATTCACCGCTTGGATGGCGTGTTTAATCAATAATTTAAAAATTGGGCTCCCAGTTTTATAAAATTCAAGTGTTGAATTTTTTGAATTTTATAAAAGTCATAAAATTCAGCTTTGAATTTTTTAGAATTTTATGAAATTCGCCACTTCCGTCATTGCGAGATTTTCGTTTGCGAAAATCGTGGCAATCTCTTTTGAATTTTATAAAATTCGGCATAATGGTAAAAAATGGGTGCTGAATTTTTAATTTTTAACCTTATCTTTGCTCATTTTTCAGTATAAAATAATGTGAAATAATTTTCATTCTATTTGTTAATTTTAATCCAGTATGAACTCTAAGAGCCGTCTTTAAATGAGCAAATTCACTTTCTAATGCATTGTTAGTTTTTGGCAGATTTTTTATTCTCTCATAAGTAAAGATAAAAGCCAAATTTCGCTTAAAAGTCTAATATGCTGTTCGTCTCTTCTATGCGTAAAAGCTGCTTTGCCTTTTTCGTTTATACTCTTTTCGTTTAAAAAATCCTTGTGCATTTCTAGTCAAATTTTAAGCTCATTTATGAAGTTTTCTTTGCTAAGTATAGTTAGCTCTTTGCTAAGCCTTAAAAGCTCTGCTCCAGCAAGGCTTCTAGGCTTTTTGGTAAGCTTCGTTTGTATGGTTCTTCCCACACCATTTAAAGCCCAGCAAATAGTATTCTAGTTTTCTATTTATAAAATGCCACTAAATAAAGACTTTGAAATGACGCCCTTTAAAACCACCACGCCAAAGTCTTTTCCCAAGTAAGTTGCATCTACTAGCAGGATTATTTCTTTTAGATTTAACCTTTTTGGCTCTGCTGTTTCTAGCTTTTTTATGTCTTTTTTAGCGTTTTTATGCAGATGTGATTTTCTTTTGCTAGGATGCTTAGATTTTTCTTTTCTGTGATATAAGAAATCAGTAATTTTTTAGCTTTATTTTTTCTTTTATCTAATTTTTTAAAGTGAATTTTTTGGTCACTACATTTAAATCTTTGATTTTTGCTCTTTGTGAAGCCATCTTTTTTAACTAAATTACTGCCACAATTTTTGCTACTGGGTCCGCTCTTTGGGCAAAGATTTAGACATATTTTTTATCCCCCTCAAACGATGAATTTAAGGGGATATTATAGCATTTACAGCCCCACTTTTTGACCATTAAGCCTAAATTCTAGAATTTAAAAGCTAAATTCTAGAATTTGCGAATTTAAATATTTATAAATTCTGAAATTTAAGCTTGTGTCATTGTCTGGCTTGACCGGACAATCTCTAAATTCTAGAATTTTATAGATTTTAAATCTTTTTAAATTCTAGAATTTATAATATTTAAAATATTAAAACCTTATAAAATCGAGTGAAAATGAAAAAAATATTCTTAGCTATGTTTTTGCTAGTATTTTGTGCTTGCTTTCAAAGCGAAAACAAACAAAGCCAAAACGCAGAGCAAAACACCATGATAAACACAGAAGAGATAAGCCTTGAAAATATGATAAAAGCCGGAGCCTTTGACGGCCTCGGACTTAACAGGAGACAAATGCTCGAACATTATGAGGAGCTGATCAATGCGGCACAAGAAGGCAAGAGGGGAGTAATGGACGGTCAGCTTGGACTTTTCGGAGCTGAGGAAAACCATCAGATGAGTATAAGGATATCTTCTCGCCCTGAATTTGAAAATAAAATGCTGTTTGCGATGGAGAAAGAAGCAGTGGGAATGTTCCTGAGCGGTAGTCCGCTTGATTCTTATGAATGGATAAGTGAACTGTTACACACTTCTGATATTGGCAGTATCGTCTCGGAATCAGATCATAAAGACGGCGATAATGTCAGAATCCTTGCTGTGGTTGAAAACAGTAAAGCACATATCACCAAGAAAGGTGATAAAATGTGCTTTGTTGAATTATCTGATGGTACAGGAAGCATAGAATGTGTTGTGTTCCCTGATCTATACGCTTTGAATTCATCTAAATTCAATGATGGTGAAGTTTTGCTCATAGGCGGCAGGATATCGGTGAAGGATGACAAGGTAACGCTGATATGTACAAGTGCTGCTTCTGAAAGAGAGTTTGAACTGCTTGTTTCAAATATGAAGCTGTGTATAAAAACTGTTTCAAGCAAAGCGGCTGTTACTGCGGAACTTGCAGAATTATGCAGAGCTTTTAAGGGGAATACAGAGATCTGTTTTTACCTTACAGATATTAAAAAGATCGTTATGCCAAAAAGTAGGCTTTCCATGACCGCAGATCGTAATTCATTTGAAAAACTGAAGGATCTGTTCGATATTTCGCAGATAGGTCTTATACATTGATGACTGAAATAAATTTGAAATATTACGGAAAAATACTTGACATTTTTTCTACAAAGTAGTAAAATATAAGAGTATGGAATTTTGTTGCGGTTTTACCGTGAATTATAATATTGCCTTGTGCAGAATGGAGAATTAGTATGATCAAGAAAATCGGTGTTTTAACAAGCGGCGGAGATGCCCCTGGAATGAACGCTGCTGTAAGAGCTGTTGTCAGAACTGCTCTTAGTAAAGGTATGGAGGTATACGGTGTCCGCAGAGGATATGTAGGTCTCATCAACGGCGATATCTTCCAGATGGATGAAAGAAGTGTTTCTGATATTATTCATACGGGCGGTACAGAATTCTGCACAGCAAGATGCCCTGAGTTCAGAACTCAGGAAGGCGTTGCTAAGGCTAAGGCTCAGTGTGATGAACTCGGTATCGAAGGTCTTGTTGTTATCGGCGGCGATGGTTCATTCAGAGGTGCAGCTGATCTTTCTGCTATGGGTGTTCTTTGTATCGGTATCCCCGGTACAATTGACAACGATATTTCCTGCACTGATTATACTATCGGCTTTGATACAGCTATGAACACAGCAATGGAGCTTATCGACAAGCTTCGTGATACATCACAGTCACATGACAGAATCTCTGTTGTTGAAGTAATGGGCAGAGGTGCTGGACATATTGCTGTAAATACAGGTATTGCCTGCGGTGCTACAGATATCATTACTAAGGAAGTTCCTTATGATCTTGATTCCATCGCTAACACTATGCTGACTAAAAAGGCAAAGGGTAAGCAGAACTTCGTTGTTATCGTTGCAGAGGGTGTCGGCAATAAGGCTCATG
>CALEHZ010000089.1 GCA_937875715.1 uncultured Campylobacter sp.
TAAGGCATACAATTTTCTTGGCTCGCCTCATCGCCAAAACTAGCACTAAAAAGCGCTATAAGCACAATTAAAATACTTTTTTTCATTTTTTTCCTTTTTATAAATTTTATGTAATTTCAAAAAATCAGTTTAAAAAATTCAAAAACGTTGCAGTTAATGAAACATAAAATTCACTTAAGTTTAAAATAGTGATTAAAAAGCTCAACTGGCTTTATGACATCGCTAGGCAGCTCGATTTTGTATTTTTCCACAAGCTGCGGATGTATGTAGTGATAGTGCACTACAATCCTAGCACTAGCAGCATTTGGTGGAAATTCTAGCTCATAAAGACGCTCTTCATTTGGCGCAAGTCTGCTATCAAAGCTAAGCAAATCTGCCAAATACTGAAAAGTAGGGGAGCCGTCTTTTTCATATTTTGAGGTGATTTCTTCTATTTTATTTTCAAGCACCTTGTCATTTTTGTCAAAATAAGTGATGTTTATATCAAGCAAACGGCTGCCAAAGCCTGTTGGCGCCACGTGCGGCGTGGTGTTTTTGACGCTTAAAACTCCGTCTTTATAAGCAAAGCGAAAACCTTCTCTAAGCTTGGTTATATCGTGTGCGCCATTAAAAAGATGCGGTCTTGTTTGAAGTCTTTGATCCTTGCCATTTTTGTCTAAAATAGTAATTTCATAAGGTTCGCCCATGTGACAATCAATGCATTTTTTATCAGTTTCAATCATCTCAAAGCCTGTATTATAGGCGCTTGCGTAATTTAGTGAGCCATCTTTATTTTTTGAAGGAATTCCATTGTGACAAACTGCACAAATTTGATTATTTCCATCAAAATGACTTCTGTGCTCGTTTTTATGGGCGGTGTCTTTAATATTTTTATAAGGACCTGTAAAAAGTTCTTTATTTTTCACCCATTTAATGAGCTCTGTGCCTGTTTTGCTTTCATTGTTGTCAATAGTATCGATTTTATGGCATACATAGCAAGAAATTCCGCTTAATTTCTTTGAATTTTCTATGATTTCATCAATTTCTTCAGTTTTTGAGTTTCTTAAGTCAAAAACCTTTGAATACAAATAATTGTTGTTAATTTTTTTAAGATTTAAATGCGGATTGTGGCAACTTGAACAGCCAATTAAAGTTTGTGCTTTTAGCTCATTTCGCTCAGTGGCTACTATTTGGACAATTTTATTGTAAAGCTGGGCATTATTATTTGAGTGCCAGCTGTTTTGCCACAGACGCATTTGCTCTCTATGACAGCTTTTGCAAGCATTTGGATCGGTAAAATTGCTATGTATTGTTGCATTTTGTGTTGAGTTTGTGATCCCAGCTGTGTTTTGGACTTGCATAATTTGCTCGGCAAATAAATTTAACATAAAAAAAATAGATAAAAATAAAATTCTCATAACAATCCTAAAAAATTTTTTGTAATTATATAAGAATTTAAAGATAAATTAGCTAAAATCGCCCCTTTATTTTTTAAATTTTTCAAAAAGGGTCAAAAAATGTCAAAATCATTTGTAACTGGCTTTGGTCGTATCGGCGAACAAAGAGAGCTAAAATTTGCGCTTGAAGCGTATTGGGCGGGTAAAAGTGACTTTTCTAGCGTAGAGAAAGTAGCAATAGAGCTAAGAAAACGCCATTTAGAGTATCAAAAAAACGCTGGAATTGATTATATCAGCGTTGGCGATTTTTCTTATTATGATATTATGCTTGATCACAGCGTGGCATTTGGCGCTGTGCCTGAGCGCTTTGCTGGGCTAAAAGGCGAAGAGCTTTATTTTAGCATGGCTCGTGGAAACAAAAACGCAGTGGCAATGGAAATGACAAAATGGTTTAACACAAACTATCACTATATCGTGCCTGAACTAAGCGCAAATACTGAGTTTAAGCTAGATGCAAGCAAATATGTAAATGAATATAAAGAGGCAAAAGCGCTTGGAATTACGCCAAAGGTAAATTTAATTGGACCTTTTACTTATTTAGCACTTTCAAAGACAAATGATAATAGCGATGCTTTTGCGCATTTAGATGGACTTGTTAATGTATATTGCGAGCTTTTAGCCACTTTGGCTGGACTTGATAATGAAGTTGTAGTTCAGCTTGATGAGCCAATTTTTGTAACAGATAAAGCAAATGATTTAGCTCCACGCTTAAAAGGCGTGTATGACAAGCTTTGCGCTGTAAGCCCAAAAATTAAAATTATTTTTATGACTTATTTTGAGCATGCTAGCGAAGCAGTCGAGCAAATCGTAAATACGCCGGTTTGGGCTGTGGGACTTGATACGATTTATAATAGCACTTGCCAAGGCAAAAGCGTAAAAGCGATAAATGAAAGTGGTAAGGTGCTTTTTGCTGGGCTTGTAAATGGTAGAAATATTTGGGTGGCTGATTTAGAAAATTTGGCAAATAAAGTAAATCATCTAAAAGAGAAAATTCCAGCTGAGCGTCTATATATCGGCACTTCATGCTCACTTTTGCATGTGCCTTTTACTTTAAAATACGAACAAGATTTACAAATCAAAGAGTGGCTTAGCTTTGCGGTTGAAAAACTAGATGAAATAGCGATTTTAGCAGCATTTGCTAATGGCACAGAGCTAAATGCTAAACAAAATGAAATCTTTGAAAACAATAAAAAAGCAGTGGCAAACCGCAAAACTTCAAGCCTAATTAACGATGAAAATGTAAAAAATCGTGTGAAAAATCTAAGCAAATTTGAGCGTGATGCTTCGTTTAAAGAACGCATTGAAGTTCAGCACAAAGAGTTTAATTTGCCAAGCTTGCCAACTACTACAATAGGCTCATTTCCACAAACTGCTGAGCTTCGCGCTACTCGCAATGCTTTCAAAAAAGGCGAGATTGACAAGGCAAAATACGAAAGCGAGATCAAAAAATACATTGATGATTGTGTAAAATTCCAAGAAGATATCGGGCTTGATGTTTTGGTTCACGGAGAGCCTGAGAGAAACGACATGGTTGAGTATTTTGGCGAGCAGCTAAAAGGCTATGCGTTTAGCAAAAACGGCTGGGTTCAAAGCTACGGCTCACGCTGCGTTAAGCCACCACTTTTGTTTGGTGATGTTAGTCGCCCAGAGCCGATGACTGTTGAGTGGATAAAATACGCTCAAAGCAAGACAAATAAAATAATGAAAGGTATGCTAACTGGTCCAGTAACCATAATGAACTGGTCTTTCGTGCGTGATGATATGCCGCGCTCTGAGGTGGTAAAACAGCTTGCGCTTTGCATTTACGATGAGATAAACGACCTTCAAAACGCAGGAATTAAGATAATTCAAGTGGATGAAGCTGCATTTAAAGAAGGCTATCCGCTAAGAAAAGAAAATATCGGCGAGTATGAAAATTTCGCTGTTAGTAGCTTTAAGCTATCTGTAAGCTGCGCTGAGGCTAAAACGCAAA
The DNA here is from genome assembly GCA_937875715.1 of uncultured Campylobacter sp. Taxonomy (GTDB): domain Bacteria; phylum Campylobacterota; class Campylobacteria; order Campylobacterales; family Campylobacteraceae; genus Campylobacter. The sequence goes on from CALEHZ010000089.1 coordinate 3,409, forward strand.
TTCACACTCACATGTGTTATAGCGAATTTAATGATATTATTAAAACTATTGAAGCGATGGATGCCGATGTAATCAGCATCGAGACAGCTAGATCTGGCAATGAGCTACTAAAAATCTTTAAACGTGTTGGCTACAAACAAGAAGTAGGTCCTGGCGTATATGATATACACAGCCCTAGAGTGCCAAGCACTGATGAAATCGTAGCGCAAATCAAAGCGCTTTTAGAAGTATTGCCAAAAGAGCAATTGTGGATAAATCCAGATTGCGGGCTTAAAACTAGAAAATGGGAAGAAGTAAAACCATCTTTAAAAAATATGGTTGATGCTGTAAAAACATTTAGATAAGGGGTTTTTCCGCTCCTACTGCTAGGTGCACAAATCCCAGAAAATTCACAAAGTTTTAGAAAATTCAGGGCTTTGAATTTTCTGAATTTTCTGAATTTTTTAGAAAATTCAAAACTGAATTTTCTAAAAAATTCAAATTTTACTTTATAGAAAAAGAAATGGTATTAAAAGAAAAAATTAAAGCAAATCAAGCTGGTATCGTGCTTTATGGGCTTACGCCGCCTAGTGTGGAGACAAGTGAGCAAAAAGCACTTGAAGTAGCAAATACTCAACTTTTACGCCTTGAAAATAGCCAGATAGATGCTCTTGTGATTTACGATCTCCAAGATGAAAAAGAGCGAAACAAAGATAAAAGAACCTTCGATTTTAAAGATACACTTGAGCCGCTGAATTATTACAAAAATTATTTAAAACAAGCAAAAAATGCTGTGATCTACAAAGCAGTTTCAAAATACAATAATGATGAATTAAAAGAATTTTTTAGCGCAAATGACGATATAATAAGTGTTTTTGTAGGTGCTAGTAGCGTAAATGACAAACCAAGAACTAGCCTAAATGAAGCCTATGAAATAAAAGAAAAATTTGCTAAAAATATTACACTTGGTGGTATTTGTATCCCAGAACGCCACGCTAGTAAAAAAACCGAACATGAGCGCATGGCGCACAAAATAGAGCAGGGCTGTGAATTTTTCATCAGCCAAGCTGTGTGCAATCTAGCTCACGCAAAAGAGCTTATTTCAAGCTATGCTAAGATTTGTGAGCAAAAAAATATTAAAAAAGTGCCGATTATTTTTACATTTACGCCTTGTGGGGATGCTAAGACGATGAATTTTATGCGTTGGCTTGGCATTGATGTGCCTCTAAGCTTTGAGCAGAGATTACTTCATAGCTCAAATCCACTTGAAATGTCTATTAAAACGAGCTTGGATAGCTTTAAAGAGCTTTATAGCTTTGGTGCGCAAAATGGCATTAGCGTGGGGGCAAATATTGAGAGCATTTCACGCAAAAGGGTTGAAATAGAAGCTAGTATAAATCTGCTTGATAAAATAAATAATTTTTTAAAGGCTGAAAATTGAAATATATCGTTGGTTTTGCGCTTGCGTGTGTGCTTGTGGTGCTTATAGCTTTTGGGCATTTTTATTCGCAGCTTCAAATAGACATTTCGCCGATTGTAAATTATAAACCAAAGCTTACCACGCAGTTTTATGACAGAAATGGCGAGCATATAGCAAATGTATTTGATGAAGAAAACCGCAAATATGCTAGTTTTGATGAGATTCCAGCAAGGCTGATTGAGGCTTTGGTCGCTGTTGAAGATACTGCTTTTTTTGAGCATGATGGCATAAATGTAGAAGCTATTTTTAGAGCTGCTATAAAGGATATTCAAGCAATGTCGCTAGTCGAGGGCGCTAGCACACTAACCCAGCAATTAGTAAAAAACCTAGTTTTAACCAGAGATAAAAAATTCACACGCAAATTAAAAGAAGTTTTAATCGCTTATGAGCTAGAAAAAGCGCTAAGCAAAGAGCAAATTCTCGAGCGTTATTTAAATGAGGTATTTTTTGGGCATGGATACTATGGCATTAAAACTGCTGCTGAGGGCTATTTTAACAAGCCTTTAGGCGCACTTACCTTAAAAGAAATGGCGATTTTAGTGGGCTTACCAAAGGCGCCTAGCACATATGACCCTACGCGCCAATACGACCTTAGTATGAGCCGTGCAAACGCTGTTATTACAAGAATGCGAGATCTTGGCTGGATAAATAATGATGAATATCAAAGCGCAATAGCTGAAAATCCAAAGGTTTATAATGTCACGCTTACACAAAATAAAGCGCCTTATTTGATAGATGAAGCCATTAAGCAGCTAAGTGCTACATTCCCAGATATTAAATCAGGCGGATACAAAGTCACGCTTACAGCTGATTTGCGCCTTCAAGAAGCTGCCTTAAAAGCGCTAAAAGATGGCTATAATGAGATTTTAAAGCGAAATAAAAAAGCTGATGAAAATGTGCTAAATGGCGCAATGATAGTAACAAATCCTAGCACCGGCGAAGTTCTAGCGATGGTTGGCGGCGTGGATTATGCCAAAAGTAGCTATAACCGTGCCACACAAAGCGCACGCCAGCCAGGCTCATCATTTAAGCCTTTTGTGTATTTAATCGCCTTAAATCAGGGCTTTAGCCCAGCTACAAAAGTAGCCGATGTGGCAATGGCGTTTGAAGGACTTGGAGCAGGGGGCAAAACATGGCGCCCTAAAAACGCAGGTGGCGGCTATCAAGGCTACATCACGCTAAAACAAGCACTTACCAAATCACGCAACCTAGCTACAATCAGCTTGCTTATGGATGTAGGCTTTAATAGCGTTCATAGCAGGCTTGAGGCCTTTGGCTTTAAAGATGTTCCGCCAAATCTAAGCATCGCACTTGGCAGCTTTGGCATAAGTCCGTATGATTACAGCGAGGCTTACTCAGTCTTTGCTGGCATGGGAAAAATCTCAAAGCCTTATTTAGTAAGCGATATCGTCTCAAATGACGGCACAAGCACGCATTTTGGGCCACATATCAGAGAAGTCGTCCCAGAGCGTCAAGCCTATCTAATCATAGATATGATGAAATCAGTAGTAAGCTCAGGCACAGGCACAAGAGCTAGAGTTAGTGGCGTAGAAGTCGCTGGCAAAACAGGCACTACAAACGACAACATCGATGCGTGGTTTTGTGGCTTTACACCAACGATGCAAGCAATCGTGTGGTATGGAAATGATGATAATACACCGATGAAAAGAGTAGAAGGCGGCGGACTTACATCAGCGCCGGTTTTTGCGGCATTTGCCAAAGAATACTTTAAGCTTTACCCAGATAGCAAAACAAGCTTTTATGTCCCAAGCGGAGTAAAAAGTAGTGGCGGCGTGCTCTACACCGACATTTCGCCGCTGCCTACTATAAATTATAGTCAAGGTGTAGAAATGCAAGAAGCCGATGGACTGATTTTTTAATTTCATAAAATTCAGGCTTTGAATTTTATGAAATTTATAAAATTCACTTTTTAATTTTATAAAATTCACTTTTGAATTTTATGAATTTTATAAAATTCACTTATTTTGTGCGTGAAAAATTGTGCTTGAATTTTTTAAACTATAATATTTTAAAAGCAAATGAAAAAGTATGTTTTGGCTGCTATTTCTAAACCAAGCATTGTTGCTTATAACCACAGCAAATTCGGGCCTATCTTCGTATAGCTCGTAGCGAGTGCCTTCGTAGCAAATGGCAACTTTGATTTTTGTGCCATCAATGTCAATATAGCTAAAATCAGCGGCTTTGCCATAGTCACTAGCACCGCCAAAAAACAGCGAATTTATCAGCTTTTTAAAAAATTCAGGCAGCGGAATTTCTTCGCCAAAAGGCACTAAAATATGCTTGTCAATGCGCCTAAACTCGCCTTTGTCAAAAAAATACGCAGAATTATACGCAGTTTTGTTCTCATAGCCTTCGCCACCTACTAAAATGGCGATTTTTTCTGAACGTACTAAAAGCTCGCTAAGCACATTTTTATCGTAATTTAGCGTAAAAGCAAAGGCTGATTCTGGCAAAATTACAAGTCTTGCGCCAGAGTTTATGGCCTCATCAATGAAAGCTAAATTTTCTTTAATTAGGCTAGATCTAAGCTCTTTTTTCCACAAATCAAACTGCGAAATTTCTGTATTTCTAATGGCAATTTTAAAAGGAAGTTCTGGTAATTTTTGCTCCCAAAAAATTGCTGCAAACGGCGTATTTACAATAGGTAAAGCAAAGTTTAGCCAATTAAAACCAAAGGGATGAACAAAAGAAATACACCAAAAAAGTAGGGCGAAAATGCAAATTTTAAAGCTTTTATAAAATTCTCTTTTAAAAATAGCTTGTAATTTAACCAAAAAATACCCCCCAAACCCCCCAAAAAACGCAAAAATCAACGCATAAGTTAGACCAATAAAGAAAATTTCAACTGGAATTAAATAAGCAAAATCATAATAAACTAAGCTAAAAGAAATCCAATAAAACCAGAAAATTCCAACAAAAAAGCCAGTTTGTCCCCAGATAATTAAAGTAAAATTAGCACCTTTTAAAGAAGCAAAAATAAGCCGCAAAGCCCCAAAAATAAAGGCAATGAGCCCAAGTGTGCTAAAAAGTGAATTTTCTAAAAAATTCAAAAAAATAAAAATAGATAACAAAATAGCGTTTAAAAAGCTAGTTTTTAGGAATTTTGAGCTAAAATAAGCGCCTAAATTTTTTCTTAAAGGATGGCGCAATGCAAGGCGATTTAGTTTCAACTTTACTACCTTTGGTGGTTCTTTTTTTAATCTTTTGGTTTTTAGTCATTAGACCACAACAAATGCAAGCAAAAAAGCATAAAGAAATGCTAAATGCTCTACAAAAAGGCGATAAAATCGTAACCGCAGGTGGAATTATCGCTGAGGTGCTAAATGCTGAGAGTGATTTTATCAAAGTTAAGCTTAATGATGAAGTAATTGTTAGGCTTGATAAAAATTTTGTAGCTAGAAAATATGAGGGCGAAGCAGCAAAATGAAAAGCGGAAAAATTACATACAAATTTCTTATTTTGATTGTAGCTGCGCTATTTGGACTTGCTTTATCAATGCCAAGTTTTTTACAAACTGATGTTGGAAATAAAATTTCACTAGGGCTTGATTTACAAGGCGGACTTCACATGCTGCTTGGCGTAGGCACTGATGAGGCTATAGCTAGTAAAGAAAAAAGCATAGCTTCAAGCATAAAGTATTTTAGCAATAAAAATGATGTGCTAATTGATGAGCTAAAAGCTGAAAATGGGCTAATTCATTTTAGTCTGCTTGATGGTGACGATGTGTCAAAAGTAGATGAAATGCTAAAGCAGATATCTGGGCTTGTG
>CALEHZ010000090.1 GCA_937875715.1 uncultured Campylobacter sp.
CTGCTGCGATTTTAGTGGCTGATGAGATGAACATGCAAAGGTATTTTTCGCCGCAAAGCGCAGATGATTTAGCTATGAATTTTACGCAAAATTCACAAGAGCCGTTTGCAAATCAAAACACCCAGCAAATAAATAATAATGTGAATTTTATGCAAAAGCCAAAAGGCGTAGTTCAAATAAGCTCAAGTCCAGCAAAACCAAAAGAAAAAGCAGAAGATGATATAGCTACAATTGAGCAGAATTTTAAAGATAGCAAAGAGTCAAAATACGCTTTAAAATTAGCACAAAAATATTATGAAAAGGGTGATTATGACAAGGCTGCAAAGTGGGCGTATGAACTAAATAATGTGGATAAAAATAGCCCGCAAGGCTGGATACTTTTTGCTAAATCAAAATACAAAAGCGGTAACAAATCAGATGCTTTAAGGGTGCTAGAGGCTTATAAGCCAAAAGCTAGTAATCAAAGAGAAATCCAAGATTTAATCAATCAAATGAAACAAAATCTCAGCATTAGGTAAAAATCATGGCACAAATCGCTGATATAAACAAAGAAATCGTCTTAACCTTACAAAAAAGTGGCAAGCTTGAACAAAGCCTGATAGATGAGTTTGTAAGCGAGCTAAACGATACAAACACCAGAGCGCTTTTAGAGACAAAAATCGGTCTTAGCAATGAAGGAATTATGAATGTTTTAGCCTCACTTTATCGTAGGGGTCGTATAAACATAGATGAAGTTGCTGGCTTTTTTGCCCTTGATAGAGATGAATTTTTAAAATATTTTGCTAATAATTTTAAATTAGAGTTTAATCCGCTTGATGATGAAAATATAGATTATAACGTGGCTAAAAAAATTCCAGTCTCACAGCTTAAAAATCTTGGTGCACTGCCTTTTAAAGAAGATGAGGTAAATATTTATGTAGCTTTTAAAAATCTTTTTGATATAGAAGTTCAAGATAAAATTTCTCAAATTTTTAATAGAAAAATTCTAAAAGTTGTAGTTTGTGATACAAGTAGAATTGATAAAATTCTAAATAAAATGGAACTAAATGATAGCGTAGCTTCGCTAGTCTCAAAAATACGCCAAGAGCTAGATTCTAGCCTGACAGGCGGTGCTGATGTAGGCGAGAGCAGCGGTGTTATGAAGTTGATTGAAACTATTTTAAAAACAGCAATTTCAAGTCGTGCTAGTGATATTCACTTAGAATCAAGCGAGACAAATTGTAGCATTAGATGTCGCATTGATGGAATGCTAGCTGAAACTTTTGTTTTTGATAAAGATATATATCCTCCGCTTGTAAGCCGTTTAAAAATGCTTTCAAACATGGATATAGCAGAGCACAGAAAGCCACAAGATGGTCGTTTTAGCGTCCAAGTTTTGGGGCGTGATTATGATTTTCGTGTCTCTACTTTGCCTGTGATTCACGGCGAAAGCGTCGTTATGCGTATTTTGGATAAATCAAAAGCGATTATAAAATTAAGCGCACTTGGTATGCTTGAGGATAATTTAGCCAAATTCTCTCGTCTAACTCGCACTCCTTATGGTATGATTTTGGTTACTGGGCCAACTGGTTCTGGTAAAACAACTACGCTATACGCAGCACTAAATGACATTAAAAGCGTAGAGAAAAAGATGATTACAGTAGAAGATCCGGTTGAGTATCAAATGAATATGATTCAACAAGTTCATGTAAATGAAAAAGCAGGACTAACCTTTGCTTCAGCCCTTCGCTCGATTCTACGCCAAGACCCAGATGTCATAATGATAGGTGAGATCCGTGACCAAGAAACGCTAAGAATAGCGGTTCAATCAGCGCTAACCGGACACTTAGTATTTTCTACCTTACACACAAATGATGCTATTTCAGCTGTAGCGCGTGTTGTAGATATGGGAATGGAGCCTTATTTGATAAGCGGCGCACTAATTGGCGTAGAAGCCCAGCGCCTTGTGCGAAAGCTCTGTCCGCATTGTAAGCAAAAAATTACGCTTACACCAATTCAGCTAGATCACATTATTCACTTAATACCAGGTGATTTTCAGTTTTATGCGCCAGTTGGCTGTGAAAAATGCACCCAAACTGGCTATTTGGGGCGTGAGATGATTAGCGAGGTTTTGCCAATTAGTGATAAAATTTCATCTCTAATTGCAAAAAGTGCTTCAAAAGAAGAAATTGCAAATGCTGCTTTTGCTGAAGGATTTAAAGACTTTTTTACAGACGGAATTCGCCGTGCAGCTATGGGTATTACTAGCATAGCAGAGGTTTATAGGGTAGCTAAATCGTGAAAACTTTTATCGTAACACAGAAAAAATTCGGCAAAGAATATAAAGATACAATAAGCGCTGAATCTGCCCTCCAAGCGCGTGAAATTGCGGTTTTAAAGCGTGGAGGAATTATTTTAGGCTCAGAAGAATCAACTTCTTTACTTGATTTAAATGTTTTAAAAGAGAAGCTTTTTACACCAAAACTAAAAATGCTCTCATATATTGCTACTTTAAGGCAATTAGCCGTTATGACAGATGCTGGTATTTCTATACACGATAGCCTTAATGAAGTTGTTTTAAGCACAAAAGACAAACGTGTTTCGCAGATTTTTGGGCGTATAAAGGATGATTTGAATGCTGGTATGGGACTTAGTCAAAGCATACTTCAATTTAAAAGTGAAGTAGGAAATGTTAGTATAGCTCTTATTAGTTTGGGTGAGCAAACAGGTCGTCTAGCGGAGTCTTTGGATCAACTTATAAATATTTTACAAGATGTTTGGGATAATAAGCAAAAATTTAAAAAAGCTTTACGCTATCCAATTACGGTAATCGTTGCTATTATAGCAGCCTTTATTATTCTTATGACTACTGTTGTACCAAAGTTTCGCGAGATTTTTGAGAGCTTTAATGCTGAGTTACCTATGCCTACGCAAGTTTTGCTAGGAATTGAAGCTGC
>CALEHZ010000091.1 GCA_937875715.1 uncultured Campylobacter sp.
CTAGTAGAAGCAGTGGAGCGCGCGATAGCAGGACTTGAGAAAAAATCACGCCGCATAAATCCAAAAGAGAAAAAAATCGTTACTTACCACGAGTGCGGACATGCACTGATTGCTGAAACTACAAAAGGTGCTGATAAGGTCACCAAAGTCTCAGTCATACCTCGCGGCCTTGCTGCGCTTGGCTATACGCTAAACACGCCAGAAGAAAATAAATTTTTAATGCAAAAGCACGAACTAATCGCAAAAATCGATGTGTTGCTTGGTGGGCGTGCGGCTGAGCATGTCTTTATCGGCGAGATCAGCACAGGTGCTAGCAATGACTTAGAGCGTGCCACTGATATCATAAAGGCAATGGTCGGTATGTATGGAATGAGCGATGTAGCAGGACTTATGGTGCTTGAAAAGCAGCGCAATGTGTTTTTAAATGGCGGACAAAGCCTAAAAGATTATAGCGATGACATGGCGCAAAAACTTGATGAGTTTGTAAAAAACTTTTTAAATGAGCGTTTTGAAGCGGTGGTAGCGACATTAGAGAGCTATAAAGGGGCGATTGAAAATATGGTAAGTGCTTTGTATGAGACAGAGACGATTGAGGGCGCAAAAGTGCGTGAAATCATCAAAGCCTACGAAGAAGAAAACAATATGCCAACTCGTCTCCAAGAAGAAGAAGACGAAAATAGCGACATCAACGAAGCAAAAAAAAGAGAGTAAAGAAACAAAAAATTCTAGGCTTAATGGTCAAAAAGTGGGGCTGAAATCCCACTTTTTGCATCTATCTTTGCTCATTTTTCATCCTAAAATAATGTGAAATAAAGACATTTTATTTGTTAATTTTAATCCACTATGAGTCCTAAGAGCAGTCTTTAAATGAGCAAATTCGCTCTTTAATCCGTTGTTTGTTTTTGGCATCTCGTAAGTAAAAAGAAAGGCTAAATTTCGCTTAAAAGTTAGATGTGCAGAACGCACTTTAGTATGTGTATACCGCCATTTGCCGTTCTCATCTATAGTTTTTTCGTTTAAAAAATCTTTGTGCTTTTCTTGCCAGTTTTGGGGCTCTGTCTTAAATTCGTCTTTGCTGAGTTTAAAAAGCTCTTTGCTAAGTGCTAAAAGCTTCATTCCAGCGATGCTTTTTTTGCTACTGGGCCCGCTGGGTGGCTTTCTAGTAAGCTTTTTTATCACGGCTCTTTGGATATGAAATTGGCAGATCCCAAAGGGTATTGGCGAGATTATTTTAGCCAGACCTTTGAATCCATCACTCACCACGCCTTTAATGATATAGCCTTGCTTACGCCAGCATTTAAAGCCTAGCTTGTAGTCTTCAAGTCTCTCTTTGTGATTTATAAAGTGCCACCAAATAAACTTACCCGAAATAGCATCTTTAAACACCACTACACCGAAGTCTTTGCCCCAGTATGTCGTATCAATCAAGAGGATAATTTCTTTTAGATTTTTTATCTTTTGTGGCTTGGCGATTTTTATGGTAAATACGCGATTTCTAAGAGTTTTTTCGCAGATATTATTCTCTTTGGCTAAGGCGTTTAATGTTTTCTTTTTGGCGATGTAAGAAGTAAATAATTTCTCAGCTTTATTTTTTCTTTTTAAAGTGAATTTTTTAAGGCAATCTTTGCATTTAAATCTTTGATTTTTGCTCTTTGTAAAGCCATCTTTTATTACAAAATTACTGCCGCAATGTGGACAAATTTTTTTATCATTTTATTCATACCCCTCAAATGATGATTTTAAGGGGCTATTATAGCATTTTCATCCCCACTTTTTGACCATTAAGCCCACAAATTTAGTTATTTTTTTAGCTATAAATTTTACAAAGAACTTAGCGCTATTACAGATGTTAATCTTTTTATGATGGCGTTTTATTTGTATGCTGTCGGTGCGATTTTATTTGTGTTTTCAGTTGATACCTAATGTAATAAATGTTATAAATTCTATGTTTTTAGCATAAACTTGGCTAAAAGTAGAACAAATAAAAAATAGCAAATATATTTAAAATGTAAAAATACCTGAATTTTCTAAAAACTTATAAAATTCAAAGCCTTTTAGAAAATTCAAACTCAGAAAATTCAGGCTTGAATTTTATAAAATTCAAGCCAGTTAGGCATTTTAAAAAATTCACTCATCTAATTCTATGATTTCTTGGCTATTTTGTGCTGTTTGAGCATTTTGCGGATTTGAATTTTTTAAATCTTTTTTTGTGGCGGCTGAGTTTGTGGCAGCCAAATTAGCAGCTGAATTTTTTAAATATTGCTCATATTGCTCTTGCTTTTTAGCGCTTTCTTTCATAAAGCTTTTGTCTATGTAGCCAAGCTCGATTAGCTTATTATACACGCGCGCAGCGATTGGTCCGCCGGTGCTGCCGCCGTGTGCGCCGTGCTCGACTAGCACACTTACTACAAATTGTGGATCTTCGATTGGCCCATAGGTTGTGATCCACGCATGAGAGCGGTTTAGATATTCCATTGCTTCTTCTTTCATGCGTGGGCCTTCTTTTTGGCTGATGCCTACGACTTGTGCGGTGCCAGTTTTGGCAGCTAGGCGGATTTTAGCAGCACTTAGAGCACGAAAGCCGGTGCCACCTTGCTCGTTTGCCACTGCTATCATGCCTTTTCTTACAGCTTCAAGCGAGTGTTTTTCTACTTCGCTCATCGTATCATTTATATCCCAAACAAGCTCTTTATCACCTACTTTTAGCGCATAATGTGGCGTTACGCTTTTGCCAGTAGCAAAAATCGCTGTGTTTTTGGCTATTTGCATAGGCGTGACCAAAAAGCTGCCTTGTCCTATTGATGTATTTATGGTGTCGCCTTGAACCCACGGCTCTTTGCTACGGCGTTTTTTCCACTCTTTATTTGGCGCTACGCCCATATATTCATTTGGTAGATCCACGCCAGTTTTAACTCCAAAGCTATAACGCTGCAAAACTGGGAAAATTCTATCAATTCCTACTTTATACGCACCACGATAAAAGTAGGTGTCGCAGCTGGTTTTAAGAGCTTCAACTATGGTCATATTATAATTTATGCGATTTGTCCAGTTGCGAAACTTTCTATCGCCTAGCTGAAAAGCAGCATCGCACATAATAAGGCTTTGTGGATTAAAAAATCCGCTGTTAAAAAATGCCATTCCCATTGTCATTTTAACGACAGATCCAGGCGGATACAAAGCATTTACAAGCTTATTTGTAAAAGGATGGTCAATGTTGCTAGTTAGCTCATCCCAGTCTTTTTTAGAAATGCCCAAAACAAAGGGGTTTAAATCATATTCTGGGAAAGACGCTGAGGCTAAAATCTCGCCATTTTTAGCATTCATCACAATTACAGCACCAGCTCGCTCTTCGCCAAAAGCCTCTTTTAAATACTGCTGCAATTCCAAATCCAGCGAAAGCATCACATCTTGGCTTTTTGGCGGACTTTGTTCTAAAATTTCTATTACTTGATTTAGCGCAGTTACTCTTGTTTGCTTTTCACCCAAAGTGCCTTGGAGCTCTTCATTGTAAAAGTTCTCAATCCCAGCTCTGCCTGTGTAGCGTGTAAGCTTGGTTAGTGGGTCGTTTTCATTGTCTTTTTGATTTGCTCTGCCGATGTAGCCAATGACATGACTAGCAAGCTCATTATATGGATAAAGTCTTTTTGCGCTGGCTCTTACCTCTATATTTTCTCTAAGCTCTAATTTTGCGTAGTTTTTAATCATAGGCTCATAATCAATAAAATCTACAATTGGCACGAAATCTTGATTATATGGGCTATCAAGGCGTTTATAGGTTTTAAGCAGCTGCGTGGCATTTAACTCAGGGAAAACTGCTATAACTGCGTTGATTTCCTCATCAATTATTTTTTTATCTTTTATATGTGGCTTTAAATTTATGCTAAATCCAAGGTCATTTACAGCAAGTGGCTTATGATTTCTATCTAAAATTTGCCCACGAATTGGTGGAATTTTTTCAGTTTTGATTGAATTTTGTTCGGCAACACGCTCGTAGTATTCGTTTGAGCGAATGCTTAAATAATACACTCTTGAGAGCAAAATAGACCACATAATTATAAGCAAAATATAGGCGATTTTAATTCTCATAAATGCGCCTTTTTAAAAGCAAAATATGAAATAATCGTCTCAATGCCTATAAAATATAAATATTCATAAGAATAACGCAAGAGTGTGCTATCAAGTAGATTATAAATAAAATTACTTATTCCCCAAATTCCAGCATATGCTGCAAAATTAAAGCAGAAAAAGGCAAAAAATTTGCTCTTAAAATTAACAACAACCCACTCGTAAAAAATATTATAAAAGAAAAAATATGTTAAAACTGAGCTTAAAAAGAAAAATCCATGTATCTGCTCAGCAAAAATCAAAAAGCCAAAAGATATAAACCACGGCGTAGAAAGTCCGCTAAGAAGTCTGCCGGCTTCTTTTTTTTTGATAATTATATAAGTAAAAAAAACGCCCATAAGTGGTGGCAAATAAATAAAAGCCGTGCTTAGCATCTCATAAATAACGGCAAAGCCGATAAAAATAAGATAGCTTAAAGATAAAGCATTAGGGCTTTTTCGTCGCAGATGGGAAAGTGTTTGCATTTTACGCAATCGCTCCATATTTTTTGAGCTGGAAGCTCGTTTTTTTCAATCATTTTAAAGCCAAGACTTTCAAAAAATTCTTGCGCATAAGTAAGCGAAAAAACTTTTTTTAGTCCAAGTTCTTTTGCTTCTTTTATAAGCTCTTTTACAATTTGGCTACCGATACCCATTTTTTGATGCTTTGGCGATACAATAAGACTTCTAATCTCAGCCAAATCAGGTGAAATTATATGAAGTGCGCCAAAGCCGATTATTTCATCATTTTGCTCATTTTTTTCACTGCTTTTTAGAGCTAATACATATGAGCGGATATTGCTAGCGACCTCATCATCGCTTCTAGCTAAAATCACACCAGCTTCAACCTGCGGTAAAACCAACATTTGCATGGCTTTTACATCACTTGGTTTTGCTCTTTTTAAATTTATCAAATTTCGCCTTTTTAAAAAATTAGAGCCGTAATTTTATAAAAAAATTATAAATATTTAGAATTTTTAGCCAAATTTTATGAATTTTATAAAA
>CALEHZ010000092.1 GCA_937875715.1 uncultured Campylobacter sp.
TTATAAAATTCAGTTTTATAAAATTCAGTTTTATAAAATTCAGTTTTATAAAATTTAAAAACAAAAGGAGCTAAAAATGGGCTATATTTGGGGTTTTGGGGCTAGATTTTCACATCTAGCTATGATTATTAGCTTTTTTGGAGCATATTTTACCAAAGGCTACGCTCATGCTGCTTTTGGCTCCATTTTTGCCCTTGCTTTGATTTTGCGGATTATTTGGGGGCTTATTGGCACGAAATATTCACGCTTTAGTGATTTTTCTTTTAAAGCTTGCACGCAGTATATTTTTGCCACTTTTAAGGGCAAAAGAGAGCATTTTATAGGACATAATCCCGCTTCAAGCGTGGCGATTATTTTTATTTTGGCACTTGGTCTTATTTGCGTTATTTTGGGCTTTTTAGCACTTGGTGCTGGAGAGAGCAGCGGAGTTTTTGCCTTTTTAAAAGATGGTTATGAGAGCATTGCTTTTGTTCCAAAAGCGCATGAAATTCTAGCAAACATACTTCTAGGAATAATTTGCGTTCATATTTTAGGCGCTTTGATTGACTTTATTTTCTTTAAAGGCGGGGCTTTAAAGTCCATGATTACAGGCTATAAAAACGCTACAAAAAGCGTTGAATTTTCTAGATTTCAAAGATTTTTTAGCATTTTTTGGGCTGGGGCTTTGGTGATTTTTGGGGTATTTTTGCTTAATAAAAACAATTTTTTATTAAAAGAAAAATTAGAACAAATTGATTATAAAGCCCAAAATAGCGTGTTTGTAAAAGAATGTGCTAGCTGCCATATGCTCTATGCACCCTTTTTGCTAAGTGGCGATAAGTGGCAAAAAATGATGGAGGACCTTGAAAATCACTTTGGCGATGATGCGAGCATTGATGAGGCTGATAATGCTAATATTACCGAGTTTTTGCTAGCAAACTCAGCTGATAAGCTGCGCACTAAATGGGCTGTGAAGTTTCGTAAAAATGATGAAATAGCAATCACTAAAAGCCCTTATTGGATAAAAAAGCACAAAAAAATCGATGAAAAAGTCTTTGCTAAAAATGATATAAAAAGCAAGGCAAATTGTGTGGCTTGCCACAAAGATATTGATAAAGGCGTGATTTCAAAGAGTTTAATTGACAGAAATAAAATCAAGTGAATTTTATAAAATTCATCTCCCATTCACTGCTGCCATTTTCG
>CALEHZ010000093.1 GCA_937875715.1 uncultured Campylobacter sp.
CTCATTAATGAATTCATCAAGCTTATAATCAGCCGGGTAATTAACCTCAAAGAAATCAGGCTCTTTTAGTGTTTTTGCTGAATTTAGAGTGTAGTTTTGAGAGGGAGTTAGGTAATTCATTTTCTTTCCTTATTTTATAAAATTCAGTTTATAATTTAGGCTGAATTTTATAATCATAATATTGCGTATTTTGAATTTTATAAAATTCACTTTTTAGCTTTGAATTTTATGCTTTTAAAAAGTGAATTTTATAAAATTCAAAAGCTGAATTTTATAAAAATTAAATTTTCTAAAAACTGCAGCGAATTTGAATTTTTTAAAAAATTCAAAATCCCTGGCAAAAGCCAGGGAAAATGTGAGTTTGCTTATTCTAGCTCGTCGCTAAAATCAGCACTTGCCATGCGTTTAAGCGCTCTGTATCTGCGCTTAGCATCTTCTTTGTTTAGTTTTAAAAGCTCTTCAGCGTGAGCTGGATTTACCTTTTTGATGTTTGCATAGCGAGTTTCGTTAGCTAAAAACTGCTCGTAAACGCTCCAATCAGGCTCTTTTGAAGTGATTTTTAGAGGATTTTTGCCTTGGTCAATTAGACTTGGGTCATATGTATATGTCGGCCAATAACCGCATTTTGTAGCCAAATCACCTTGATTTATCGCGTTTGCTAAGCCGCCTTTCATGCCGTGAGCGATACAAGGGCAGTATGCGATGACGATACTTACGCCATTGTGATTTTCAGCAGCACTAAGCGCTTTTACAACTTGGGCTTGATTTGCATTGCCGTTGATTTGAGCTACAAATACATTGTTAGCCATCATTGCGATTCTGCCTAGGTCTTTTTTGTGAACTGTTTTACCAGAAGCACTAAATTGTGCGATTGAGCCTGCTTGGCTTGCTTTTGAGCTTTGACCACCTGTGTTTGAATAAACCTCAGTATCAAGCACCAAAATATTTACATTTTGTCCGCTTTCTAGCACATGGTCTAAGCCGCCATAGCCGATGTCATACGCCCAGCCATCGCCGCCTATTATCCATTGGCTAGTTTTTGAGATGAAGTTTTTAAGGCTTAAAAGCTCAGCACAAACTTCGCATTTACTAGCATTTTCTTCTAAGATTGGCACGATTTTATCGTAGATTGCAGCACATGCTACAGAATTGTCTTTATTTGCTAGCCAGTCATTAAATAAAGCAGCAAGAGCATTTGGCATTTTGTCTTTATTTTCAAGCATGATTTTTTCTACTCTGCTTCTTAGTGCTTCTTCGCCCATGTGCATACCTAGACCAAACTCAGCGTTGTCCTCAAATAATGAGTTGCCCCATGCCACGCCTTTGCCATTTTTGCTACTTTTTCTATAAGGAGTGCTTGGAGCAGAGCCACCATAGATTGAGCTACAGCCTGTTGCATTTGCTATT
The DNA here is from genome assembly GCA_937875715.1 of uncultured Campylobacter sp. Lineage (GTDB taxonomy): Bacteria > Campylobacterota > Campylobacteria > Campylobacterales > Campylobacteraceae > Campylobacter. The sequence continues at coordinate 1,408 of CALEHZ010000093.1, forward strand.
CTTAAATGCTCGCCAAATAGTCTTGTAAGAGTGGTGATATAAGGAGTTTCGCCACATCCTGGGCATGCGCCGTGGAATTCAAATAAAGGCTGGGCAAACATAGCACCTTTTGGTGTTTCTTTGCTCATTAAATCATCTTTATAAGTTACTTTATTAAATAAATAATCAGCATTTACTTGCTCACCAGCGTCTAGTTGATCGCCAAGTGGAACCATTACAAGTGATTTTTCTTTGCTTGGGCAGTTTGATGCACAAAGCTCACAGCCTGTACAATCAAGTGGGCTTACTTGAATTCTATATTTAAGCTCTTTAACCTCTTTGCCTTTTGCATCTAAAGTGCCGTTTTTAACAGCATCTGGAGCAGCGCCTAGCTCATTATCATCAATCAAAAATGGTCTAATTACAGCGTGAGGACAAACAAAAGCACACTCATTACATTGAATACAATTTTCTTTTATCCATTTTGGCACCATTACGCCTACGCCGCGTTTTTCGTATTGTGTAGTGCCTGCTTCAAATACGCCATTTTCATGACCCATAAATGCTGAAACTGGCAAATCATTACCTTTACTAGCATTCATTGGTTTTGCGATTTTTTCTACAAATTCTGTGCCTTTGTATGGATCTTCGCCTTTAGAAGCGCAATCACATGGCAAATCAGCCCAGCTAGGATCAACCTTAATCTCAACTAAACCATCAGCACCTACATCAATTGCTTTATGGTTCATAGCAACGATATCTTCACCTTTTTTAGCGTAAGTTTTTGTAGCATACTCTTTCATATAAGTTTGAGCATCGCTAAATGGAATGATATCAGCAAGTTTAAAGAATGCTGATTGCATGATTGTATTTGTACGGTTTTTTAGACCTATTTCGTGAGCTAGTTTTGTAGCATTTATGATAAATACTCTAGCTTTCTTTTGAGCTAAAACTTTTTTAACCTTATTTGGCATTCTTTTTACGCTCTCATCGGCGTCCCAAATAGAGTTTAGCAAGAATGTTCCACCTTCTTTTAGCGGTCCAACTACATCAAAAGTATCAAGGTAAGTAAATACGCTACAAGCGATAAAATCAGCATTTGATACTAGATAAGTAGAGCGGATTGGGCTTTTTGAGAAGCGTAAGTGTGAGCGAGTGTAACCGCCTGATTTTTTGCTATCATAAGCAAAATATGCTTGTGCGTAAAAATCAGTTTTATCGCCGATAATTTTGATTGAGTTTTTATTTGCGCCAACTGTTCCATCAGCACCAAGTCCAAAGAATAAACACTCAGTAGCATCATCATTTGCTAGGCTTAAATGCCCGCCAGTTTTTAGGCTTGTAAATGTAACATCATCTTCAATACCTATTGTAAAGCCATTTTTTTGCTCACCAGCAAGGTTTTCAAATACAGCGATGATTTGCTCAGGGCCAACATCTTTTGAGCTTAGACCGTATCTACCGCCGATGATTTTTGGAGCGTTTTCTTTGTTTGCAAATAGAGCACAAACATCAAGATAAAGTGGCTCGCCAAGGCTGCCTGCTTCTTTTGTGCGATCTAGCACAGCTACGCGCTTAACGCTTTTTGGGAATACATTAAAGAAATATTTTTCGCTAAACGGACGATACAAATGAACGCAGATTAGACCAACTTTTTGTCCCTTGCTTCTTAAATGGTCAATTACTTCTTTAGCACACTCACAAACTGAGCCCATAGCTACGATTACATCAGTTGCCTCAGGGTCGCCATAATAAGTAAATGGAGCATAATCTCTACCAGTTTCTTTGCTAATTTCTTTCATATAATCAGCCACAACATCTGGCAATGCGTTGTAGTGAGTATTTGCAGCCTCTCTTGCTTGGAAATACACATCATCATTTTGCGCAGTTCCAGCTGTAGTTGGAGTATTTGGAGAAAGTGCGTGTTTTCTAAACTCATCAACGGCTTTTTTATCCAAAAGTCTATCAAACACAGCATAATCCATAAGCTCTACTTTTTGGATTTCGTGGCTTGTTCTAAATCCGTCAAAGAAATGTAAAAACGGAACTTTGCCCTTAATCGCGCTTAGGTGAGCAACACCAGCTAAGTCCATAACCTCTTGAACAGAGTTTGAACATAGCATAGCAAAGCCAGTCGCACGGCACGCATAAATATCTTGGTGGTCGCCAAAGATTGAAAGTGCGTGAGTGGCTAAGCTTCTAGCTGTTACATGAATAACGCCAGGAAGCATCTCGCCTGCGATTTTATACATATTTGGGATTTTTAAAAGAAGTCCTTGAGAAGCTGTGTAAGTAGTGGTTAGTGCGCCACTTTGAAGGCTTCCGTGAACGCAGCCTGCAGCACCAGCTTCACTTTGCATCTCTACTACTTTTACTGGCATTCCAAAAAGGTTTTTCTTGCCAGCTGCTGCCCAAGCATCAGTGTGCTCAGCGATTGGCGAGCTTGGTGTGATAGGGTAAATGCCCGCAACCTCGGTAAAAGCATAGCTAGAATAAGCTGCTGCTTCATTGCCATCCATTGTTTTGAATGTCTTTGCCATAAGTTCTCCTTATAAATTTAAATGGTCGGCGAATTTTAGCAAAAATTTTATAAAATTTGGCAATATATCAATAA
>CALEHZ010000094.1 GCA_937875715.1 uncultured Campylobacter sp.
CTAAAGCTTGATAAGTTGCGAACTGATCAGCTGTTTTTTTGTAATCAGCTTGATATCTATAGCGACCAAAACCGCTTACATCGATATCTTTAATAGCTTCCTCTAGTGGAGCAGCGCTAAGAGATGTTAGCGCACCTGCTGCTACTGCTGTAGCAAGACTTAATTTTAATAGTTTCATTTTTTCTCCTCCTGAAAAAATTTGTAGGCGAATTGTAAGCAGTTTAAGCTTAAAGTTTGCTGAAATTATACAAATTTGTTACTGATTATTTACCGAATTTTTTTAAATTAGCTACAAAAGCTTTTAAAATTCTCACAATTGGCAAATAAATAAGAGCAATTTTGCTATAATCCCAGCTTTGAATTTTTTAAAATGCCTGACTGGATAAATTTTTGCTGGTAAATTTCTACCATGTAAATTTTTAACCGCCTGAATTTTATGAAAAGAGGAAAAATGGAAAATTATGGATTTTTGGGACTTGTGCCACCGGTTTTAGCTATTGTTTTGGCTTTTATTACAAAAGATGCGATTATATCGCTCTTGCTTGGAGTAATTTCTGGGCTTTTCATCATTTCTGGCTACAATCCATTTCTTACGCTTACAAGCTTTGCTGATTTGCTAGCCAAAAATCTCAGCGATAGCTGGAACATACGCATACTGCTATTTTGCGCCTTGCTTGGTGGTTTTGTGGGCTTACTTGCTAGCACTGGTGCTGAGCATGCTTTTGGAACTTGGGCAGCAAATAAGCTTAAAAGTGCGCGCTCATCGCAGTTTGCCACACTTATTTTTGGACTTTGTATTTTTATCGATGATTATTTTAATGCCCTAGCAACTGGCTCAATCATGCGTCCCATCAGCGATAAGACCAAAACTTCACGCGCTAAACTTGCCTATATCGTGCACTCAACCGCAGCGACTGTGTGTATAATAGCGCCAGTTTCAAGCTGGGTTGTCACAGTTATGTCGATTTCAAAAAGTGCTGATGGATTTAACACTTTAAATCTAACTCCGCTTGAATTTTTTATAAGCTTGATCCCTTATAATTTATATGCTTTTGGCGTGCTTTTTTTGGTCTTTTGTATACTTTTTAGCCGCCGTGATTTTGGCCCTATGGCGCACAGCGAGCATATTGCTAGATATAGTGGAATTCTTTATAATGAAAAACATTTTGGAAATGCTGCTAGCAATCTTGACGAGACTAAAAATACAAAAGCTAGGGCTTTTGATATGTTTTTGCCTATTTTGCTACTTATTTGTTCTGCGCTTGTGTTTTTCCCAGTTACGACTTGGATGCAAGCAGTTAATGGCAAAGACATCGCAGATTTTAGCGCAGCCTATGCTAGTATTTCTTTAAGCGATGCTTTTAAACAAACTGATGCTTCTGTAGCGCTGCTTTATTCAATCACTTTTAGTTTTATTCTTACTTATATTTATTATTTTTTGCGAGGGCTTTTACACATTCACAGCGCAAGCCACGCTATAATCGAAGGCATAAAATCAATGACTCCAGCACTTTGTATTTTAGGGCTTGCGTGGTGTATTGGCACGATTATCAAAAACTCACCAGCTGATGGCGGACTTGCACTTGGCAGCTTTTTATCACAAATAGTAATTGAAAATGAATTTCCGCTTTTTGCCCTTGCTGCGGTGGTTTTTGTGCTCTCTGGCGTTATTTCATTTGCCACAGGCACGAGCTGGGGAACTTTTGGCATTATGATTCCACTTGTTATGCCTATAGCTACAGCACTTAGCACAGCACAAGGCTTGGATTTAGCCTCGCTTCAAAATGCCACTTTTATAAGCATTGCAGCAGTGGTCGGTGGGGCGATTTTTGGCGATAATGCAAGCCCAATTAGCGATAGCACCATACTTTCAGCGACAAGCTCTGGCTGTCCTGTTTTAGAGCATGTGGCGACTCAAATGCCTTATGCTATTTTTGTAGCATTTTGTGCTAGTATTGGATTTTTGCTAGCTGGAATTACACAAAATATTATTTTTGGCTGGCTTGCTTTGATAGGCTTTATCCTGCTTGGCGTTGTGTTTTTGCCAAAAATTTGGAAATATCAGCACTGAATTTTCTAAAAATCTAAAAAATTCAGCTTTGAATTTTATGAATTTTATAAAATTCCATAAAATTCAGCAGTGAATTTTATAAAATTCTAAAAAATTCAAAAGTGAATTTTATGAAACCAGTTGAATTTTATAAAATTCATTGCCGCAGTGCCACAAAGCTGGGTGAATTTTTAGAATTTTAAAAATTGGCTAATCTTGCGAAAGTCTATTTTTGTAGTTTTCTAGGCTGTTTTGATGTGTAGAAATGTAGTTTGTAAGTTTATCTTTATTTCTTAAAAAGAAGTTTTCAAAGTCGTTTAGTGTGTGGATGCCATCCTCACCAAAGCGGTCTAGCACGACATTTGAGCTGCCAACAAGCACCAAATATCTGCGCTCGTTATGTTCTAAAAGTATGACTTTATTTTGCTCGTCCAAGCCTTTTTCAAATATGATTTTTACATTTTCTTTTTGAGTTTTTATGCCAAAATTTTCTGCGATTTTGGCAAAATTATCAGCCTCATCGTCAGTTGAATTTTTTGAATTTTCTAAATTATTTGAATTTTTTGAATTTTCTAAATCAGTTAAATTTTTTAAAACTCCATTTTTTTGAGCAGACTGCTTTAAGACAGCTTTTTTCTTTTGAATTTTTCGCTTTATAAAAAACAAAACAAGCACCAACACAGCAAGCACCACAATCACAGAAATATAATTATTATCTATTTTTGTATCTTTTTGCGCACCAAGTTCGCTAAATTTTTCTACTATCTTTTTACTTGCTTTTATACGCATGCCAAATTTATCTGGGCTTTTTGAAGCTGTGATTGTAAGCGGCGATGCAGAATAAATCTCTATTTGAATAGAATTATCATCCGTGCTCAAAAAAGAAATGCTTTTTACAAAACCAAGATTATAATTTTGAGTAAAATCTTCTTTTAAATCTACATTTTCTAAAAAAAGTGTGGTTTTGCCGTTTGAGTTTTGCTGACGAATTTGTCCGCTGTAAGCTTCGTTAAAACTCAAAATTATATCAAAATAATCGTCTTTTGAGTAAAAATTGTAAGTAAGCAAACTTGCGCAATTTAAAAAATTCAAAGAAATAAAAAGCGCAAGCAAAGCACGAAAAATCATTGTGAGAGCTCTTTTTTAAAGTATTGAATAACAGATTTTGAATCTAGTATTTCATTTATACGAATTGCTAGATTTTTTTCATACACCATCACTTCGCCTTTGCCTACAATGCAATTATTTACATATAATTCCACGCTTTCACCGGCTGGCTTTTCAAGGTCTATGATGCTGCCTATTTCAAGTGCTAAAAGCTCTTTTACACTCATTGTGCTAGTGCCAAGCTCACTAATAAACTCAACTCCAATATCAAGCAGCTCATCATAGCCGTGAAAAAGCCCATTGGGGCTTAATTCTTCTTCTGTCATATTATTTTATAGCCTATTTTTAAAGTGTTGCCGTTTATATTGTATATTTTTTCCTCATCAAAAGTTAAGTGAAAATGCTCTACAACACCTAAAAATTCAGGTGTGCCAAGTTTATAAGGCTGATGTGCGTGAGCATCGTTTAAAAGATTTTTAGCATAACCTACAATTTGATTTGCTAATTCCCTTGAAAGATCGTCTAGATCGTCTTCTGTATATCTTGTAAGTAGCAACTTATCGGCTGCATCTTTTAAAACCTCTTTATGAAAATACAAAAAGAATTGAATTTCTTTTGTTCCGTCTTCATTTTTTTCATAAACGGGTATTGACGAGCCATAAATTTTACCGCCACTTGGTTCACCTAGTGAAACTTTTGAATCCAAAACATCGCAAATATGAAGCATAGATTCGCTGATTGCGTGACTTATATCCATTTTTTCTCCTAAAAATTTAAGCTTTAAGGTGTGAATTATAGCAAAAAATTCATTTTTTTTACAATTTTATTTTAAAATTTCTATTTTTTATTGCCATTACATTAGCAATTTTACGAAATTTTAATACTTTTTAATAGAAAAATTAACTTTTTTTAAATATTTTAGACAAATTTTATATTATTTAAGTTTTATTTATGCTATACTTCCACTTTGTATTTCACAAAAAATTCACAAGTAGGAGGAATCGATGCAACCAGGTAATGCGTTGAGTTACGATTTTAGCGTTGCTAAATTGTTTATGTTTTCTACGCTGATTTTTGGTATCGTGGGTATGGGCATCGGAACACTAATTGCGTTTCAAATGGCATATCCTGATCTAAACTATCTAGCAGGCGAATACGCAACATTTAGCCGTCTTAGACCACTACACACAAATGGTGTTGTGTATGGATTTATGCTTTCAGGTATTTGGGCTACATGGTATTATGTAGGTCAAAGGGTGTTAAAAGTATCAATGAGCGAGAGCAAACTTCTTATGTTTGTTGGTAAATTACACTTTTGGCTATATATTTTAATTATTGCACTTGCGGTAGTTACGCTATTTGCAGGTATTACTACATCAAAAGAGTATGCAGAATTAGAATGGCCAATTGATATTTTGGTTGTGCTTTGCTGGGTGCTTTGGGGAATTAGCATTTTTGGTCTTATTGGAATTCGCCGTGAGAAAACTCTATATGTATCAATTTGGTATTATGTAGCAACTTTCTTGGGCGTTGCAATGCTATATCTTTTCAATAATATGGAGGTTCCTACTTATTTTGTAGCTGGACTTGGTGATTGGTGGCATTCAGTATCTATGTATGCTGGCACAAATGACGCTTTGGTTCAATGGTGGTGGGGACACAACGCAGTTGCTTTTGTTTTCACAGTAGCTATCATTGCTCAAATCTATTATTTCTTACCAAAAGAGAGCGGTCAACCAATATTTAGCTATAAACTTTCTGTTTTTGCTTTCTGGGGCTTGATGTTTGTTTATCTATGGGCTGGCGGTCACCACCTTATTTATTCATCAGTTCCAGACTGGATGCAAACAATGGGTTCAATCTTCTCAGTTGTGCTAATTTTACCTAGCTGGGGTTCGGCTGTGAATATCTTGCTTACTATGAAAGGTGAGTGGGGACAATTAAGAGAATCACCGCTAATTAAATTTATGATTTTAGCAAGCACTTTTTATATGTTCTCTACTTTAGAAGGTCCAATTCTTTCAATCAAATCAGTAAATGCTATCGCGCACTTTACTGACTGGGTTCCAGGACATGTGCATGATGGCACACTTGGCTGGGTTGGCTTTATGACTATGGCAGCACTTTATCACATGACTCCACGTGTGTTTAAAAGAGAGATTTATTCAAAATCACTTATGGAAGCACAATTTTGGATTCAAACAACAGGTATCGTGCTATACTTTGCTTCAATGTGGATAGCAGGTATTACACAAGGTATGATGTGGAGAGCTACTGATGATTTTGGTAACCTTGCTTATACTTTCATTGATACAGTTATCGTGCTTGAGCCATATTATTGGATAAGAGCTATTGGTGGATTGCTATATCTAGTAGGCTTTTTCATGTTCTGCTATAACATTATTAAGTCTTTGGGTGCTAAACGAATCGAGAGTGAGCCAGTATCTGCCTCACCTATGGCTGCTTAATGAAAGGAGAAAAATATGTTTAGTTGGTTAGAAAAAAATCCTTTCTTTTTTGCTGTTTTTGTTTTTGTTTTTATAGCTTATGCTGGAATTGTAGAGATTTTGCCAGACTTTGCAGAGCGTGCAAGACCTACAAAAGATACTAAGCCTTATAGTGTTTTAGAACTAGCTGGTCGTCATATTTATATAAAAGATAGCTGTAATGCCTGCCACTCTCAGCTAATTCGTCCATTTAAATCAGAAACTGATAGATATGGTGCATATAGCTTAAGTGGCGAGTTCGCATATGATAGACCATTTTTATGGGGCTCAAAAAGAACTGGTCCAGATCTAGCTAGAATTGGTAATTACCGCACAGCTGACTGGCACGAAAATCATATGAAAGACCCTACAAGCGTAGTAGCAGGCTCAATCATGCCAGCTTATAAGCATATGTTTAGCAATAATGCAAACATAGAAACAGCTTATGCTGAGGCTTTGACTGTTAAAAAGGTATTTAATGTGCCTTATGACACTGCTGATGGTGTAAAACTAGGCAGCTATGATGATGCTAAAAAGCAAGTAATGGATGAGGCAAAAGTGATTGTCGATCAAATGAAAGATCAAGATGTAAAAGATGCTTTTGCAAAAGGCGAAATACGCGAAATAGTAGCACTAATTGCGTATTTAAATAGCTTAAAATAAGGCAAAAAATGAGCGTAGAGACTTTAAAAGAGCTGCAAGGCTATGGATTTTTCGTGCTTTTGGTCTTAATGGTAGTTATTTTGTATAGCTATTGGTTTCACCTAACTCGCTCGGAAAAAACAGGGCGACGAAATTATGAAAAATACGGGCGCCTAGCACTTGATGATGGGCTTGATGACAAGCCTATTGAAAACTCTGCGGAAAATAGGAGCAAATAATGAAATGGTTTAATTTAAGTGATAATGTAAATCTGCTTACTTTCATTGGTGCCATAGCTATTTTAGCAATTACTGCTGTGGTTGTAATCAGGCTTTTTGGCTTAATGAAAGATAAAAGCGATAAAGGTGAGCTTTCAAGCGAAAATTGGGATGGAATTGGCGAGTATAAAAATCCACTTCCTTTTGGTTGGGCTGTGTGCTTTGCTGGTGTGATTATTTGGGCACTTTGGTACTTTTTAGCAGGTTATCCGCTAAACTCATACTCACAAGTTGGCGAATATAACGAAGAAGTTGCTGCTTACAATGCTAATTTTGAGAAAAAATTCGCAAATATCAGCCATGAAGATTTAATTAAAATGGGCGAACAAGCATTTTTGGTTCAATGTGCATCTTGCCATGGCGTAGATGCTAGCGGCATAAATGGTAAGGCAGCTGATTTAAATAAATGGGGCACTGAGGCTGCGATTTTAGAAACTATTATCAAAGGCTCAAAAGGCTTGAATTTTTCAGGCGGTGAAATGCCAGCTGGTAAAGATTTAGGCGTAGATGATGAGACTGCAA
>CALEHZ010000095.1 GCA_937875715.1 uncultured Campylobacter sp.
TAATTACTTAGATTATGAACCGCATTAAACTTGGCAAAAATTTCGCAAAAAGTGCTGAATTTTTCATCAAATGTCATCTAGCAAGTGTCCCATTTGCTCTTTTTTTACTTTTAAATAGTCTTTATCAAAATTATTTGCTTTCATCTCAATTGGCACTCTTTTAACGATTTTAGCATGTTTTAAAGCGCCTATTTTAGCTGGATTATTTGTAAGCAAATTGATTTTTTTCACGCCAAAATCAGCCAAAATAAAATCAGCCTCTTCGTAAGTGCGCTCATCAGCCTCAAAACCTAGCTGATGATTTGCTTCAATTGTGTTTAGACCGCTATCTTGAAGATTGTAGGCATTGATTTTATTAAGTAGGCCAATATTTCGTCCTTCTTGGCGCAGATAAATTACCATGCCGCCGTGCTCATCAATGTATTTTAGCGCCGCAGCAAGCTGTTCGCCGCAGTCACATTTAAGCGAGCCAAAAGCATCGCCAGTAAGGCATTCTGAGTGAATTCGCACATTTATTGCTTCGCCTTTTTTAATCATTTCATCTAAATCCGCACGAAATACCACAGCATGTTCTTTGCAGCCATTTTTCTCTTTATAAACCTTGATTTTAAAGCTACCAAATTTACTTGGCAGATTTGCTATATTTGAAGTATTCATTAAACAATGATCCTAGTGATGTTTGATGAGAGTTTGACTAAAATATCATAATTTATTGTGCCAAAAAATTCAGCCCAAATATTTGCATCATTAATAACGCAAAGCTCGTTTTCATCGCTATTTGCGCTAAAGCTATCCATAGACATACGCCCAAGCATTTTATTTGCGCCATTAAAAATAAACTCATTTTTAGCATCATAGCGCAAAAGTCCGTCTGCATAGCCTAAATCATAAGTAGATATGAGTATATCATCATTTGCGCAAAATGCTCCTCCATATCCCACACACTCGCCACGTTTTAAAATTCTGCTGCTGATTTTATGAGCAAAAAGGCTTAAAACCGGCTTTAAATCAAGGCTGCTATCAAACTGAGCATATCCATACTGAGCGATGCCTATTCGCACGCATTCATCAGTATTAAAAAGACTTTTGTTACGCTCTGTTGCGGCTGAATTATGCGAGTGAAAAATAGGCTCTGGCATAGAAAATTTAGCACTTAGTTCTTTAAACCTTGCTTTTAAAGCACAGAATTTTTCATACTGAATAGCAAAAGCTCCACTCATTTCATCAGCACAGCAAAAATGAGTATAAGCTCCGCAAATAGATATTTTACGCGCTAGCTCAAATGAATTTTCTAAATTTTCTGCTTTTATGCCATGTCTGTGCATCAAGGTATCAAGTGCTAAATGTGCCTTTATACCACTTTTTAAGCACTCAAATGCGCTTATATCGTTAATTGCGTAGATAAATTTTGGATTTTCATCTTCTTTGCCATCTGGTAAATGTGATAAAATCAGTATTTCATCAAAAAAGCTCTCAATTTGCTTAGCTTCTTTTAGAGTTCGCACCACAGCCTTTTTAATGCCAAATTCACTAGCCAAAGCAGCAATTTGCAAGGCTCCGTGCCCATAAGCATTGTCTTTTAGCACAGCATAGATTTTATCCTTGCTGCCTACTTTTTTGCTGATTTGTTCTAAATTATGAAAATAATTTGCCTTGCTAAGCTTGATTATTGACAAAACTATCCTTTTTATTCTTCTACTAGAATTTTCATTTTATCGCCATCTAGTCTTACATACAGGGTTTTTTCGCCATCAAATTTATAATTGGCTGTAGAATATTTTTCATAAAAGCTTATTTTAAAAAATGAACCCTTTTGTGTGCTTGGATAAGGCGCTATGTTAAATTTTGAAAAAGAGATGAATTTATCTTCTTTTCTAGCAAAAATATTTCTTTTCATAGCAGCAAAATCTTTGTATTTTTGCCCATCAAAGCGTATGAATTCTTTGTCATAAAATTCAAGGTATTTTTCTGCATCGCTTATCGTCCAAGCGTGCTTCCACGCAAAAAGCTGCGCAAAAATCGCTGCAATTTGCTCGTTTGTGGCTTTTACATAGTCTTTTTCATTTATGATTACCACGCCGCCCTTGCTGCCTACGATTTTTTCATATTTTAGCAAATCATCGTTATTAAATACCACACAGCCTTTAGTTTTTTCAGAATCTATTCTATTGCCATCAAAAGGCAGTCCATGTATCCAAATGCCGCTACCATCACGTTTGCGAAGCGTATCATATAAATTTGGATAATTTAGCGAAAAAGCAACAGGCCCGTAGTAATCATCACTTGGCTTAAAATGCTTTGTGATCGTGTATGTGCCAACTGGAGTTTTAAGATCACCTTCTTTTAGCTTATCGCCCATAAGGCCTGTGATTATGTTTTTTTGTTTAAATTTACTCTCTAGTTTGCCTTCATTAAACTCCAAAAGTTCCAAGCTTTTAGCAGTTTTATCCACGATAGTTACAAGCGTATTTGCATCGTAATAGCCGTATTTTAGCTCTTGATTTGCAAGTATATCTTGCCAATGTTTTTTGTTTTGTAAGTTTTTTTCAATCTCTTTTTGAACAGCATTTATACCTTGCTCAAGATAAATTTCTTCTAAGCTTTTTGCGCCCAAAAAGCAAAAAAGAAAAGTTAGTAGCAAAAATGTTTTTTTCATACCTAGCCTTATTTTAGAAAAATTTTAAGCCTAAAATTATAGCCAAGTTTTTAGAAAATTCAGCCAAATTTTATTGATATTATTTTAAAATTTAAGCTTATTTTTTAAAAAAAGGAGAAAAAATGAAAAAAATCTTGTTTTTATTTGCTTTTTGCATTGGGGCATTTGGCGCAGATGTCGAGATAAACGACATTTATGCAAGGGCTAGTATCGCTGGCGTGCCAAATAGTGCGGTTTTTATGAATATTACAAACAAAGAAAACAAAGTCATAAAGCTTATTAGCGCTAGTTCGCTAGCTTCTAAAAAGGCCGAGCTTCACACGCATGTAAAAGAAAATGAAATGATGAAAATGGTAAAAGTCGAGGACTTTGAAATTGCGCCAAATGAGACTTTGGAGCTAAAACCTGGCGGCAATCACATCATGCTTTTAGGGCTTAAAAATGAGCTAAAAGCTGGCGATAAAATAGATTTAAAGCTTGAATTTGAGGGGCAAAGTGTCGAGCTAAAAGACATTATTGTAAAAGATTTAAAAAATTCAATGAAAAACTCAGCCAACCACGCTCATCACTAAAATGAAAAACACGATAAAAAGCTCTAAAAAAGATGATTTAGAGCTTTTTTACATTGGCCAAATTGATGAAAATTTTATTTTTAAAAATTACAAAGAGCTTTTAGAAAATTCAAAAAATTTTTTAGAAAATTTAAAATCTGCTTTTTGCTTTGTTTTAAAGGTTGGTGATGATGAATATTTCGCTGCTAGATCGCTTTTTAATCCTGCGGAAATTTTTTGCTATTTTGATGGCAGAAAATTCAGCTTTGCTTTTAGACAAGATGAGCTTTTAAAAAGCATCAAAAAAGAGCTAGATTTAAGCGCTTTAAGCGAGTATTTAAGCTTTTGTCGCTCACACAAAAGTTTTTTTAAAAATGTATTTTTTTGCGAGGCTGGGTCGTTTTTACACTATAAAAATAAGCAGTTAAAAATAGAAGTTTTTGATGATTTAAAGGGACTTTGTGCGAATTTTTTAAGCAAAGAAGAAATTGAGCAAAAAATTCTAAATACTTTAAGTTTTGAAATTAAGCAAAACTTACATAAAAATCCAGCCTGTTTGCTATCTGGTGGGCTTGATTCTAGCGTGCTTTGCGCTCTTTTTCAAAAGACAAAAAAACAAAAAATTGCTGCCTTTAATCTAGGCTTTAAAGATGCTTTGCACTACGATGAGAGCGCATTTGCCAGGCTTAGCGCTGATTTTATAGGCTGCGATTTACACACGATAAATATCACACGAAATGATTTTATAATCGAGTTTGAGAGCCTTTTTGATTATGCTTGCGAACCAATTGCTGATAGTGCTACTTTAGCACTAAAGTTTTTAAGTAAAAAAATCAAAGAATTTGGCTATGAGTGTGCGTTTAGCGCTGAGGGCAGCGATGAGTGTTTTTTAGGCTATGATTTGTATTTTAGAGTGCTTGAATTTTATAAATACGACATTCCATCTGCCAAATATCCACAAATTAGCAAAGATAGCGAGTATTTGCGCCGCAAAGCAAAAAATTTGCCGATTTATGGTGGATTTTGTGAGGTTTTCACAGCTTTTCAAAAAGAGCTTTTATTTAAAAATTCGCCACAATTTACACTTTTTGAACCTATTAAAAAATACGAAAATTCTTATGAAAATTTTAGCCAGATGCGCTTTATGGATTTAAAAATTGCTAGCAATTCTACTATTTTAAAAAAGCTCTCAATGATGGATATAGAGCTATTTACACCATTTTTAAGCTTGGCAAAATTTGCTCTTAAAATACCAAATCCAAGCCCAAATAACGAACCAAAAGAGCTTTTAAAAAATCTAGCAAAAAAGCAAAAACTTCTGCCAAATGAAATAATTTTTAGAAAGAAAAAAGGGCTTTCTACACCATTTTTGGAGTGGATTTTAAAAGATTGTTCTGCTAGTAAAGAAATTTTAAAATGTAATGAAATACTGAATTTTACGCTATTTGATGAAGATTTTGTCTTTAAGCTAGAGCAAAAAGCAAGGCGAGGTCGCTTTAAACAGCATTTATGGACCTTGCTAGTTTTTAGCAAATGGCTACAAAAGCATTTTGGATAATTTTTAGAAAATTCAAAAAATTCAAAGCTGAATTTTCTGAAATTTAATTTTTTAAAATATTGAATTTTCTAACAACTGCGGCGATTTTGAATTTTCTAAAAAATTCAAAAAATTCAAAGCTGAATTTTATGAAATTGAATTTTATGAAATGTTGAATTTTCTGAAAACTGCAGCGATTTTGAATTTTCTAAAAAATTCAAAAAATTCAAAAAATTCAAAAAATTCAAAAACTAAAAAATACCCCCGCAGCCCCCAAAAAACTAAATAATTCACATCTTAGAAAATTCAAAACTGAATTTTATAAAAAGTTGAATTTTTCAATTTTGCTTGGAAAAATAACTTTATTGTTACAAAATTATAGTAAAATAGCGACTCAAAATTTTTAAGGCAAATATAGTGAAAAATATAATTATTCTACTTTTTATTACATTTGGCTTTTGTGCTTGTAGTAGTGGGCATTTTATCCGTGCGCAGCATAACGGCAAAATCTATTGGCTGCCACCAGAATGCGAAAACAAATACAGCCCAATTGAAGGCAGCGATGAAATCACTTGCATTGGGCTAAAAGAGTCCATAAAACCAACTAGCGAAGAAGAATACCGCACTTATCTTTACGAGCGCGAGGTAAACTCATATTATGAGCCAAATGTGTTTATTATGGTTGATCCGTGGCCAAGATATTATTATCACAGACATTACCATCGTCCGCCACCGCCGCATCACTGGCATCGTCCGCCACCACCGCATCACTGGCATCGTCCGCCGCCACATTTTAGACATAGATAAAAGGTAAAGAAATGAACGAAAAGCTAAAACTAATTTATATTTTACCCAATCTTTTTACCGCTGCAAGCATATTTTTAGGCGTTTTAAGCATGTTAGCTTCAATTCGCAGCGACTTTAATCTAGCAATCATCTATATCATTGCTTCGCTGATTTTTGATGGACTTGATGGGCGCGTAGCAAGGCTAACTAACACCAGCTCAAAATTTGGCGTGGAATTTGATAGTTTAGCGGATATTGTGGCATTTGGCGTAGCACCTGCTGTGTTATTTTATTTTAGCATTGGCAATACTTTTGGTCGCATTGGTGTGCTTGTAACTGCGTTATTTGTGATATTTGGAGCTGTTAGACTTGCTAGATTTAATATAATGAGCCCCACAAGCGAACCAAATGTGTTTATTGGCATGCCGATTCCAACAGCTGCTGTGATTTTAGCGCTTTGGATAGGGCTTTATGAAAAATATGAAATTTTCAAGGATTTCAAGCTTTGTTTGGTCGTATTTGCCGCAGTTTTAAGCGTGCTAATGGTCTCAAATGTAAGATTTCCAAGTTTTAAAAAATTCAACCTTGAAAAAGCTAATTTTATAAAATTCTTAATTATTTTGGTGCTTATGCTTTCTTTGATTTTCATTTATCCGCTTGAAGCAAGTGCCTGCTTTATCACGCTATATGTGCTTTATGGGCTTGTGCGTGGGATTTGGGCTAGATTTTTTGCTAAAAAAATCAAGCTGAAAAATGAGGGCAAAAATTCATTAAATTAAATTTGTATTTAATTTAGTTTATTATACTAATCAATAAAAATTATTATTTAGGAGTAAAAGATGGATAAAAACAAAATCATCATTTTTGACACGACTTTGCGTGATGGAGAACAAAGTCCTGGCGCATCAATGAACACAGAAGAAAAAATTCAAATCGCACTTCAGCTAGAAAGGCTTGGAGTTGATATCATTGAAAGTGGCTTTGCAGCAGCATCAGCAGGTGATTTTGAAGCGATAAATCAAATCGCAAAAGAAGTAAGCAAAATAAAAGTAGCTAGCCTAGCAAGAGCACTTCACAAAGACATTGAGGCCGCTGGCAAAGCAATAGCACCAGCTAAAAATAAGCGCATTCATACTTTCATAGCAACCAGCCCAATTCACATGGAACACAAGCTAAAAATGAAAAGCGATGAAGTAATCAAAAAAGCGGTTGAGGCTGTAGAGTACGCTAGAACTTTCGTTGATGATGTAGAGTTTAGCTGCGAAGATGCTGGAAGAAGCGAGCTTAGCTTTTTAAAAGAAATTTGCGATGCAGCAATATCAGCAGGCGCTAGCACTATAAACTTACCTGATACCGTTGGCTTTCGCTTGCCAAGTGAGCTTTATGCCAGAATGAAAGAAATGGCTGATTTTATCGGTGATCGTGCCATACTTTCAGCTCATAATCATAATGATTTAGGCTTAGCTGTGGCAAATACTTTTGAGTGTATTAGAGCTGGTGCTAGGCAGGTAGAATGCACGATAAACGGACTTGGAGAACGCGCCGGAAAT
>CALEHZ010000096.1 GCA_937875715.1 uncultured Campylobacter sp.
CCAGAATGAAAAAGCTCTTTAAGTCTTAAATTTTCGCTCTCATCACGCCCTACAATCACCTTTGCGCCGTCATTTAGCCGCAGCTGCCTGCCATAGCGCAAAGCACGCAAATCAAGCTCGTCCATATTTCTACTTTTGCCCTCAAAAGCTAGAAAATCACGGATTCTAGCGCTAAAGCCTTGGTCAGTATATGGACAGCCCCCGCCAGCACTTGCCCACTCGCTAAAGCCAAACTCGCTAGCAAGCTCGCTTTGACGGGCACGAGAGCGCCCTGAAATGCCCTCTAAAAGCTCTCTATTTACCCAGCCTTCACGCTCCGGCAGACTTGGCGGCAGCAGCTTAGCACACATAGGGCGAAGCACGAGATCATCGTTGCCAGAAAGCTTTTTTACCTGATTCATCGCATCACTTCGCTGACTCATAGGGCGTTGTCCTAAAACCTCTCCGCTAATCACAAAACTAGCTTTGTAATCCTCAAGCATAGCAAACGCCGTTTTAAACATATATCCGTGGCAATCCACGCAAGGATTAAATGCCTTGCCATAGCCATATTTTGGGCTAAAGAGCACATCGGCTAAATATTTATTTACGATATTTACACGCTCAAACGTTGCCCCAGCTTCATTTGCTCTGCGTTCTAATATTTTTAGCGCATTTTCATTGTCGCTAAAACCAATGTCAAAATGTAGCGCACGAACTTCTATGCCTTGCTTTGTAATTAGCTTGATGGCTAGCATGCTATCAAGTCCGCCGCTAAAAAGTGCTAATGCCTTCATATAATTTCCTTTTTTAATCTTTCTATTGCGTTTGTAAGTTCTTTTATTTGCTTGAATTTTTCGTCACTTGTGCTATTTGCGATGATTTTCTTTTGCTTTTCTAAAAAGCCGATTTGAAGTGTCTTTATAGCTCTTAAAAACTGCGTTTCGTCGTAGTTTTCAAGCTCTTCATTCATCAGTAAAAAGCGCAGAAAATTCTCATCTCCACTAAGATAGGCGTTGTAATAATCTTTATTTTTAAACATTTGTGCGTTTATTTGCTCATTTGCTAGTCTTCTAAACTCAATATTATTTACTAAATTTTTTAGCACACTAAGTTCTAAAATGTCCTTTTTATCGCATGTATTTAGCAGTTTTTGGCTAAAATTTGCCTCTAAATTTTCTGGATTTTTAGAATTTTCTAAATTTTTAGAGTTTCGCCAGCTGCTTTGAAAACTACCTTGAAAACCGCCTTGAAAAGTATTTTCAAAAGCATAATTTCTGCTAAAATTTCCCCTAGAATTTGGTATTTTTCTTAGCATCACAGAATGAATGTCAATGCCCAAAATTTCAGCTACCAAAGGCTCATAAAAGCTGATAATTTCAGCTCGCAAGGCAGATGTAAATTTTCTAATCTCATCAAGTACTCTGGCTTTTTCAAGCGGCGTTGTATTTGGATTTTGCTCTATTTTTTTGCGTATTACAAACTCTACAAACTCAACTCCACCTTTATAAAATTCAGCCAGTTCTGCTATTTTATTAGCTGCTACTAGCTCGGCTGGGTCTTTTCCGCCTTGTATTAGCACCACGCGACCATCTATGCTAGAGTGGGCTAAAATCTCAGCAGAGCGCAGGGCTGCTTTTTGCCCAGCTTCATCGCTATCAAAGCTTAAAATTACCTTAATATTTTCTTTATTTAGTAATGGCAGATGCTTTGGGGTTAAAGCTGTGCCAAGCACGGCTACAGCGTTATTAAAGCCAGCTTGATGCAGCATAATGCAGTCCATATATCCTTCGCAAATAATCACCTCTTTTTGCTTGAAAATTGCGTGTTTTGCTTTATCATAGCCATACAAAATGCGTGATTTATCAAAAACATCGCTTTGTGGGCTGTTTATGTATTTGGCTGGATGATCGCTAATCGTGCGTCCGCCAAAGCCTACTAAAACGCCCAAATGATTAAAAATTGGAAAAGTTATGCGGTTTGAAAAACTAGCATAAACGCCGTTCTCACCGCTTTTAATCGCACCTGCACGAAAGGCTTTTTGCGGCTCAATTTTAGCATTTTGCAGCACAGCAATTGTTGAGCTAGAACTTGGTGCCCAGCCAAGCTCAAATTTTTCTATCATCGCAGAGCTTAAAGCACGTTCTTGTAAGTATTTCAGTGCTGCTGCATTTGCTGGATTAAAAAGCTCTCTTTTGTAAAAATTATTGAGCAAATCTAAAATTTCTTTTGCGCTATTATCTTTTTTTTGGGCTTTTTGCTGAGTATAAATAAGCTCAAAACCAAACATATCAGCAATTTTTTCAATGGCTTGTGGATAGTTTAGCTTGTCCATTTCCATGACGAATTTTATAGCATTTCCGCCAGCCCCACACGAAAAGCAGTGATAAAATCCTTTTGCGCTATTTACATGCATGCTTGGGCTTTTATCATCGTGAAATGGACACAGCCCAACCCAGCTTGAACCTGATTTTTTAAGGCTCACATAAGAGCCGATTAAATCCACAATATCAACGTTTGCTAGTAAATTTTCTATACTTCTTTGTTCTATCATTTTTTGTTCTTTAAAAGTGCAAATTATACGAAAATTTAAATGTGAAATAGTTGAATTTTCTGAAATTTATTTTTTGCTTGTTTTTAGAAAATTCAAAACTGAATTTTCTGAGATTTAGAAAATTCAAACCTTTTTATTTTCTTTTTTATTCTCTTTTTTATTCTAAAAAATTCAAAGCTGAATTTTTTGAAATTTCAAAACACTGCGACAAAGTTGAATTTTATAAAATTCTAGCCAAAAAATTCATAATAAAATCAGTAAAAATTTAGCCAAAATTTAAAAATTTTATATTAAAATTCCACTAAAAATTTTAAAAACAGGATTTAAAATGTCAGTTTTAACAGTTACTTACAAAGACCAAAATTTAGGCGTATGGAATAGCGATGGAACGCTATATACTTACGAGCGTAGGATTCCTGATGAAACTTTTATTACCTTGCTTTATAACAAAGTTTTAAACAGAATGCCAGATGAGGGCGGGCTT
>CALEHZ010000097.1 GCA_937875715.1 uncultured Campylobacter sp.
TATTATAGCGTTTTCATATCCACTTTTTACAATTTAAGCCCAATAGCAAGCACCTGCTTTTTTTAAATAGTGCGCTAATAGAATACAAAGTTTATTTCAAACCATGCTACCCAAAAAATTCGCAATCCATCAAAAATAGCAAATCGCCTTTGTTACTCCATCGTGGCGGCGGTTTCTACCTCTTTGTAGCTCTCCACATAATCACCTTCTTTCATATCATTAAAGCCTTCAATTCCCACGCCACATTCATAGCCTTTTGCTACCTCTCTTGCGTCGTCTTTAAAGCGTTTTAGTGAGCTAATATTTCCTTCAAAAACCACCACGCCATCACGAATTACGCGTATTTTTGCGCCGCGGTTTATAGTGCCTTCTGTTACCAAGCATCCTGCGATTTGTCCTACTTTTGGCACCATTATAACTTGTTTTATCACAGCTTGACCTAGTTCTTCTTGGCTGATCACTGGACTCATCAAACCGCCTAAAAGCGCCTTTACATCATCAATTAGATTGTAAATTATGCTATAAGTTTTAATGCTAACGCCTTTTTCTTTGGCAAGTTCTTTTACTTCGCCAGTTGGGCGGACATTAAAGCCCACTATTACGCTATTTGCGCTAGCACTTGCTAGGGCAATATCGCTTTGCGTGATTCCTCCTACACCTGAGTGGATGATATCTACTTTTATTTCATCATTGCGCAATTTTTCTAAGCTTGCTTTTATCGCTTCTAACGAGCCTTGAACATCGGCTTTTACGATTACAGGCAGAGTTTTTAAGCTACCTTCTGCGATTTTTGCGCTAAGTTCGTCAATGCTAACTTTTGTTGATTTGCTAAGCTCTTTTTGGCGCAAATACTCGTATTTTTGCGCTGCGTAATCACGTGCTTCTTTTTCGCTTTTTACGCTTATTAGAGTCTCACCAGCATCAGGTACTTCGCTAAGACCGATTATTACGCCACATTCACCAGGTCCTACTTCTTTTAGCGGATTGCCTAAATCATCATTTAGAGCTCTAACCCTGCCGTGAGCGATGCCAGCTACGATTATATCGCCTACTTTGAGTGTTCCATTTTCTACGATAATTGTTGCTACTGGACCACGACCTTTTTGAAGTGAGCTTTCTATTATAGTAGCCTTAGCATCGCGCTTTGGATCAGCTTTTAGATCAAGCAAATCAGCTTGAAGCAAGACAATTTCAAGTAAATCTTCTACGCCTTGTCCGGTTTTAGCTGAAATTGCGCCAAACTCATACTCGCCGCCCCAATCAGTTGTAAGCACTCCAAGGTCAGCAAGCCCAGATTTTACTAAATCAGGATTAGCATTTTCTTTATCCATTTTATTTATTGCGATGATTATAGGCACATTTGCAGCCTTTGCGTGAGAAATCGCTTCTTTGGTCTGCGGCTTTACACCATCATCAGCGGCAACTACGATAATAGCAATATCAGTCGCATTTGCCCCACGTGCTCTCATAGCTGTAAATGCCTCGTGTCCTGGGGTATCAATAAATGTAATTTTTCTGCCATTTTTTTCTACCATATACGCACCCACGTGCTGCGTGATACCACCGGCCTCGCCACTAGCTACGCGTGAGTTGCGAATATAGTCTAGCAGACTAGTTTTACCGTGATCAACGTGTCCCATTATTGTTACAACTGGCACTTTTACAGCATCGCCTGTGCCCTCATTTTCTTTCTCATAAGCTTTGATATAATCAAAATCTTCTTGTTCGTCAATAATGCTCACTTCTACGCCAAACTCAGCTGCTAAAATCTCAATCTCATCTTCATCTAAAAAGTCATTTTTAGTAGTCATCTTGCCTAGTTTAAACAAGGCTGAAATCACCTCTCCAACGCTTTTTTTAAGTTTATCGGCAAACTCATAAAGACGAATTTCTTTTGGAATTTCTACATTTGTTACAGCTTCGTTTTCGCTACTTTTTACCACTTTTTTATGTTTTTTGCGAGCACCACGAGAAATTCCATCAGCGAAGTTAAAGCCGGTATTTTGCGCAGGCGTTTTATACACAGATATTTGCTTTTTAGGCTCTTTTCTCTCCACTTCAATCGGCTTTAAAGTAAGATCTGGCAAAACCACCACATCTTCATCATCAATTACAATATCACTTCCAAAAGAACCTAGCAAATCAAGCTTTTGCGAATTATCTTTTCTAGCAGTTTGAGGTGCAAAAGGTTTTTTATCTTTTTTCTTTTTTGCTTGTGAATTTTCTGTGTTGTCAAAAGAAAACATAGATTCAAGTCTTTTGCTTTCTTCTTTTAAAGCACTTGGGCGCGGAGTCTCTGGCTCTTTTTTCTTTACGATTACAAGCCCTTTTCGTTTGGCTAAACTAGCACTAGCAATGCTTTGAGGATTTTCATTTTTTATTTGGATCTTTTCACTATCTTGGACATTTTGAGCCATTATAGCGTTTGCAACTGCGATTTCATTGATTACATCAGCGTTTGGAGCAGTTTTTGGCTCTTTTTCTTTGCTAACGCTGATTTTTTTAGGTTTTGGCTCTTTTTTAGCAGTTTTGCTTGTGATTTTGCTCTCAGTTTTATTTTCAGTTTTAATCTCGGTTTTGATAGAAGTTTTACTTTTAGTAGCACTTTTGCTTTTTTCTGTTTCTTTTTTGGTTGTGCTTTTAGCTGGTTTTTTCTCGCTCTTTACGGCTTTAGCAGGCTTTTGATCTTTTTTTCTATCAAGTATGATTTGTGGAATTTTGCCATTTACTACATAATCATATATTGCGCCTGCGTCCTCTTCGCTTACTTTTGAGGTTGAATTTTTTACATCTATATCAAGCTCTAAGGCTTTTGCTACGATGTCTTTGCCCTCAGCTCCAAGTTCTGCTGCTATATCGCTGATTTTTACCATATTAGGCATTGAAAATCTCCTTTAAATCTGCGTCTTTGCCAAAACGCACAAGTGCTTTTTGTAATATTTTTTCGTCTTTATTAAGGCAGTTTTTACACAAATAAAATGTGCGAATATTTTTAGGATTTTTTACCATTATTCCATCAATATTTGCAAATCTTGCAAGCTCGTGCTGAAACAATCGTGCTTTGCACAGCACACACATTCTAATAGGCTGATGAAACCTGCGCATTTTTCCCCTTAAAAAGCGTGATTATATCATATTTAAACTAGAAATTTTATAAAATTCAAGCTTGAATTTTATAAAATTCAAAAAATTTAGAAAATTCAAAAAATTCAGCAGTGAATTTTATAAAATTCAAAAAATTCAAGGCTGAATTTTTTGATACTTATTCTAAAATCTGCAAGCCATCATTATCAAGTGCACAAAGCAGCACTCTAAACTTAGAAAATTGGGTCTTTAAAATTTGTTCTACTTTGTTCGCATCATCTTTAAAAACTAGGTTAAAAAAGCTTGAGCCGCTGCCTGAGAGCGTGCTTAGCAGTGAGCCGTTTGCGTAGGCTAGCTCACGCACTTTAAAAAGCTCTGGGATCGCGCTCATTCTAGCATCTTCGTGCATTTTGTCCACAGCAGCTTCTTTTAAAAGCTCGTAATCTTTGCTAAAAAAAGCAGCGCTCATCAAAGCAGCGTGGCTAAGATTGCTTACACAGTCGCTGCGAGAATAGCTATTTGCTAGCATTGTGCGAGAACTTGCGGTGCTGATTTTGCTTTCAGGCACGACGATTACAGCACGCAAATTTTCATCTAAATTGACTTTTTTGCTAATTACCTTCCCGCTATTTACGACATTTACGCAAAAGCCGCCGTGTGCACAAGGTGCGATATTATCAGGGTGCGGTTCGTATTTTAGGGCAAGATTTACAAGCTTATCTTTGCTTAAAGAAAAGCCAGCGATTTTATAAGCAGCCGCTATAGCTGAAATAATAATCGTTGAGCTAGAGCCCAATCCACGTGAAAGTGGAACTTGGTTTTTAAAATCAAATCTATAATTTTTTGACTTAAAACTTAGCTCCTTTAATGTATTTTGAAAAATATTTACAAAAAAATTATTTTTTTTAAGACTTGGATTTTCTTCACCTTCGCCACTAATTTTGATTTGATCGAAGCTTTGAGAAGTGATGTTGATTTCATTGTGTAATTTTATAGCAAGTCCTAGGCTATCAAAGCCAGGACCAAGATTTGCGCTTGTTGCTGGGACTATAATTTTCATTTTTTTCCTTTAAAGAGCGTCTAGGACATAATTTGGCAAAGCATCTTTTGATATATTTAAATTTTCTAAAGTTTTTGGCAATAAAAACGGGCTACCTTGACCTTTTTGTATAGAAATTTTGTCCTTTTCTAAAACAAAACAAAAGCCCTTTTTTGCGCTTACTGCTGCATTTTGGGTCAAAGAAAAGGCAGATATTGCGCCAAAGGCAATATCATTTATATCGCAAAAAATTCGTAAAATCACATAAGAAATTTTTAGCCCCATAAATGAGCCAGGACCATTTGCATATATAATTCTCTTTATTTTGTAGCTATTTTTAAGCTGAGCTAAAAGCTCTATAAGTGCGTCACTACTTTGTTTTTCGCTTTTTAGCTCATCTTTTAGCTCACCATTTTCATACACGCCAATTATCAGCGGTGTTGAAAGGCTAACTATAATCAGTTCGCAACTAGGCAAGGGCTTGCACTAACTCTTTGTGATTTTGCTCTGAGATACTTACAATTTCATAAGCAGAGCTATCTGCTAAAAGCGCAAGTGTAAGTTCATGATTTAGTCCATGAGACCCAGCAACAGCTGTATAATCACCTAAAATTCTAGCACCAAATACATTTAAATCGCCGATTGCATCTAGAATTTTATGACGAACAAATTCATTTTCATAGCGCAAACCATCTGGATTTAGAATTTTATCATCATCAATTACAATCGCATTATCTAGGCTTCCGCCAAGTGCTAGCCCCATAGCATTTAGTTTTTTAACATCGCTTAAAAACCCAAAAGTTCTAGCATTTGCGATTTGTTCTAAATAAGATTTTTTACTAAACTCAAAGCTGAAATTTTGTCTGCCGATTAAAGCGTGTTTAAAATCAATAGTAAAATCAAATTTAGGATTTAAACTTGGTTTTAAAGATACGATTTTATCGCCATCTTGAACGCTTATTTCTTTTTTTATTATTAGGACTTTTTTATCGGCTTCTAGTGCTTTTATGCCAGCATCGTCAAGCATCATACAAAAACTAAGAGCAGAACCATCCATGATAGGCACTTCATTTGCATCTACGCTAATTTTGATATTATCAATGCCATAAGCACTAATTGCGCTCATCAAATGCTCAATTGTAGAGATAAAATTACCAGTAGCAAGGTCGCCTAAAACTGTGGCTAACTGCGTGTTTTTGATGTTTTGCGGCTCGGCTTTGAAACTAAGATTTATATCAGTTCTATGAAATACAATGCCTGAGTTTTCTTCTGCTGGTTCTAGTATAAGTTTTACAGGCTCGCCTTTATGTAAGCCAATGCCGATATTTTCAACTCTTTTTGCTATTGTGGTTTGTTTCATTTTTTATCCTAAAAATTCGTATCCTAAAAAATTTCAAAAAATTCAGTGATTTTAGCAAAAAATTCGTAAATTTTTAGTTAAATTTATGAATTTTTTATTCCATCTATTGATTTTTTTGAATTTTCTAAAATATCAAAAACATTTTCCTTCATCCATTTTTTATCCATCCACTCTTCTGGGCGAACTTCTATGCCTTGAATTAACACGCCAAAATGTAAGTGATCGCCAAGTGCAAGTCCAGTCGTGCCTGTAGTAGCTAGATTCGTGCCTGCTGCTAGCATTTCGCCATTTTGATGCATAGCGCTAGTGCAGTGTCCATATAATGTATAAAGTCCAAATCCGTGATAAATAATGAGATTTAATCCATAAATTCCATTTTCTTCAGCAAAGACGATTTTACCAGGATTTGTAGCTACAATTGTTGCCATCGCTGTACTAGCAAAGTCTAAGCCCATGTGATAACTCTCGCTTAAAAGCGCGCCATCAAAATGAAAAAACCTGTGATCGCCAAAGCTTGCTACAGTAGCGCCATTTCTAAGCGGATAAAAAGGCTTTATAAAAAACTCATTTAAGCTCTCTTCTTCAATGTTTGAAGTGATGTTGCGGATGAGCTTTTCATTTGCGTTTCGCAGCTCTTCATTCACAAACTTAAACTTAGCAATCGCATCCATTTGATTTACATTTGTAGCATACATATTAGCTAGTTCGGTGATTTTGCCGTCTATAAAAGCATTATTTATAGTTATGTGGCTTTCTTTGTATTTTTTATTTTGTAAATACAGGCGAATTGGCATTTTAGCGACATTTCCAGCCATATCAGTGGCAACTACATTTGCGCTGAAATTTTGCTCCACAGTCGGCCACGCCATCAGCACAGCATAGTATCCTTCTTTATAAAACGGCACCGCTTTGAATTTTTTACCAAAAGAGCTTTGAACATAGAGTTCTTTTATCATTCCACTTGTGTCACTCACACGAAAGACAGCCGCTGCCGCACCGCCTTGAATGATTTTGTAGCTTTGATTGATTACAAGGACATCTGGCGGCCTTGTATCTATTTGTATTTTTATCTCTTTTTCAAGCTTATTTCCAGTAAAAAATTTCGCATAGCTAGTGTCTTTTACCTTAATTTTCAGGCTATAAACATCTCCATTTTTGTATTTTAGCGTTTTTGGTAGCTCGGCTTGAATTAGAAAATTCTTTTTACCATCAAAATTTGATGATAGAATTTTTTGCTCACTAAGATTATTTACAAAGTCGATTTCTACATCGCCGATACCACTTTTATCACTTAGTGCGATTACAAGTGGATTTTTAGGATTTAGGTGGATTGTATCGCCGTTTGTGCCGTTTATTTCGATGTTTGGCAGATCTTCTTCAAAAATACCGACACCGGGAACAAGGCTGATGCCAACACCAGCAAGCACAAGAACAAAAATAAAAATAATGATTTTTTGCATATTTCTCTCGTTTGAATTTTATAAAAGTGCGATTATATCATATTTTTTGTGAATTTTATAAAATTCACTGCTGAATTTTTTGAATTTTATAAAATTCAAAAAAATTGGCTTTGAGTGCAGTTAATAAAGCATAAAATTCAAGCTCAAATTTATAAAAAAATAAACAAATTTTTTGCTATAATTCGAGCTATTTTCGTTTAAAAAACAAAGGATAAAAATGCAAATAACGATGCTTAAAAGCAAAATTCACAGAGCCTGCGTGAGCGATGCTAATTTAAATTATGTGGGCTCGATTACGATTGACGAAGAGCTGATGAGTGCTGCTAGAATCTACGAAAACGAACGCGTAGAGGTGCTAAATGTGAATAATGGCGAGCGCTTTGCGACATATGCGATAAAGGGTGCTAAAGGGCAAATCTGCCTAAATGGCGCAGCTGCTAGAAAGGCGCAAATCGGCGACATTGTGATAATTTTAACTTACGCCATAATCGATGAAAAAAGTGCTTTAAATCACAAACCCACGATTGTACAAGTAAATCAAAACAACGAAATTATAAGCCCAATTTTATAAAATTGTGACTATGAGAGAAAAGCTAATTTTTTGAAAGTTTCATAAGCCACATTTTTACGCAGCAGCAAAAGGCTAAAAAATTCAAAAAATTCAAGCTGAATTTTTTAAAAAATTCAGGCTACAAAGCTGCCGCAATTAGCTCAATTGGATTTTTACAGCGAAGACTAGCATTTATTAGATTTAGCGAGTTATTTAGCTGCATTTTACACGCTGAGCACTCAGCACCTAAAAGCTTGGCACCAGCACTATTTAGCGTATTTGCACGAGCTATCCCAGCCTTTTTGGCTAAATGATAATGCTCACTTTGCATCGTAACACCACCAAAGCCACAGCAGCTAGTTTCATCGCCAGAATTTTTTAAATCAAAAATCTTGCTTAAAAGCTGCCTTGGTTCACGCCACACGCCTTGCATTTTTCTAGCGTGGCAAGGGTCGTGATAGACAAGAGTTTGTTTTATTTTTTTGCTCATTTTGCTCTCTAAAATTTGTTCTAAATTTGTAAATTTCGCAAAATATTCAGTGGCTAAAAATAATTTGCTCATCACTATTTTAGCACGATCTGCCCACGCTTTCTCGCCTCTATCACGCAAAAACTTTTCATAATCAATTTTTAGCATAGCAGAACAAGTGCCCTCAGCGCAAATTATCGCCTCGCAAGTTTTTAAAATCTCTTCAAAATATGCAATATTCCTTTTTGCGCTCCACATAGTAGTGGCAAAATCTCCGGTAAAATAAGCAGGCGCAGCACAACAGGCTTGATTTTTCATCAAATGTGCGTTGATTTTTAGCTCTTTTAAAATTTTTAGCAAACCCTCGCCAATGTCGGTATAAGCGTAATTTGCCATGCAGCCAATGAAAATACCAAGTGTGAGAGTGCCGCCATTATCAATAAATTCAGCATGCGAGCTTAAAAAGCTTGATTTTGCCGCACTTGGCAAAAGACGTTCTTTTTTTACCATCGGCAAGCTAAAACGTGGCTTCATATTAGCATTTTCGCCCTCGTTTTTTTCAAGCTTAAAAGCACAGCTTTGAAAAACATAGCCCATTTTTGCGCTAAAATCCATAATTTTTCTGTGCCTTAAAAGCCAAAAAAATACTCTTTTATACCACGCAATGCCGAATTTTTTGGCTATTTCGTAGCGGACATTTTCTATCATTTCATCAGTGGCGATGCTAGTTGGGCACATATCCACGCAGTTTGTGCACAAAAAACAGCTCTCAAAGGTCTTTTTAGCACTTTTATCAAGCTCTAATTCGCCTCTGCTGTAAGCGCCAATAAGTTCTAAAAATCCACGCGGACTTCGCACCTCATCGCCACTAATTTTGAAAATCGTACAATTTGGCCTACACTTGCCACATTTGACACAAGCATCGCTAAGATCAGTGAATTTAAACATTTTTTACTTTCGTCATTTGCTAAAAAATTTTTGAATTCTACTTAAATTTTAGAAAATTCAAATTAAATTTTTTGACTTAGCAAGGGCTTTGAATTTTATAAAACAAGTTTGAATTTTATAAAATTCAAACATAAAATTTATTTTAAAGGCTGCGTTTTAGGGCTGTTAAATGGAATTTTTGTTTGTTTTCTTTGCTCTTTTTTACTGCTGCTATACTCAAAGCGATATCTTGCCTCGCCGCTTACTTCGATGTCTTTTACAACCTCGCTAAGAGGCGCACCAAGGCCCAAAACTACTACAAAAAATATTAAAAAAATTCGCATAATTTTCCTTTAAAAACTAAAACCAAAATGCGCTAAAAGGACGCTAAATGCGCCACCACAAAGCCCAGCGATGAGGCCAGCTAGCATGTCATCGCCCATCACGCCAAGCCCGCCTTTTACATTTTTGTCAATTTTGCCGATTAAACTAGGCTTTGTGATATCAAATAGCCTAAAAAACGCTAAGCCCAAAATCGCACCCAAAATGCCGCCACCACAAAGGCTAATAGCAAGCCAAACGCCAGCTACCTCGTCAATTACAATGTGGCTTGCATCGTGGACTTGCGTTTTGGCTTCGTAGCTATCTATGATTTTAATACTTACTAAAAATAGCAAAATGCTAGCTAAAAACAGCGTCTCACGGCTTAAATACTCATAAATAAAATACGCAGGTATTGCCCCAGCTACGCTGCCCCAAGTGCCTGGTGCTGGTTTTAAAAGTCCAACATAGAAAAAAGTTACAAATAATTTATCCATATTTTTACCATAAAAACTTGAATTTTTTAAAAAATTCAAAAGTTTAAAAAGCTGAGCAAGTTTTTGCTTACGCTGCGAGATGTGAATTTTATAAAATTCAGTGCCTATAAAAACGGCTGAATTTTATAAAATTCAAGTAAAACTATTTATCCAAATCGTCTTTTAAAGGCGTTGCCTTAAATCCGCCACCCAAAGCTTTATAAACTTCTACGACTGAATTAGCGACCTGAGCTTTGATTTTTGCTAGTTCAAGCTGTGCGCTAAGCAGCATGCGCTGGGCATCCAAAAACTCCAAATGTGAGCTATATCCATTATCGTAGCGAAGTTTGCTAAGATCAAAAACCCGCTCGTTTGAAGCCACTAAATTTTGTGCACTTTGTAGTTTTATAGTAGCATTTTGGCGAAGGTCTAGTGCATCTTTTACCTCACCAAGCGCTGTTTTAAGCGTTTTATCATAAACTAGCATGCTAGCATTTTGATCAAGCCAAGCAAGTTTTTCATTATTTGCTGTTCTGCCAAAGTCTAGCAAAGGCATCACAAGCGAGCCACCCACTTGCCAAGTGTGTGCGTTTGTATTTATTAAATTGCTTAAATCTGTGCTTGTAAAGCCTAAAAGCCCTGTTAAATCAAGGCGTGGAAAATAATTTGCTCTTGCTACGCCGATGGCTGCGTTTGCTGCTTTAAAACGTTTCAAAGCAGCTGCTATGTCAGCTCTACGCTCCAAAATATCAGCAGAAATCGCACTTGGCACTTCTGGGATTTTAAAATTAGGATTTGTGATTTTCATTTCGCCTTGTGCGATAAATTCAGCATTTTTGCCTGTTAATATAGCCAAAGCCGTGCGTGTGCTAATCAAACTATCATTAAGCACGGCAAGCTGCGTTTTTGCGCTATCTACGCTAGATTGTGCTTGATAATAAACAACCTCTGTTATATAGCCACTCTCTAGCTCAGCTTTACGGATTTCTAGCGTGTCTTCGTAGCTTTTTAAACTTTTTCTTAAAACATCTTGTTGATCATAAAGCGAAAGCAGTGTAAAGTATGTATTTGCCACGCTTGCAGCTATACTAAGTCTTGCGTTTGCCAAATCATATTCGCTAGCTTCAAAGCTAGCTTGCGCCGCTCTTAGCGAGTTTCTAATTCGCCCCCATAAATCAATCTCCCAGCTAGCAGCCAATGCCGCACTTGCTAGATTATATTTCATGCTTGGGGCTTCGTTTTGAAGCTCTGAGCTGGTTTTTGTTCTTGTTAAATCGCCTTGTAAGCCAATATTTGGCGTAAAATCAATTTTAGCTAGATTTAGCTGCACTCTTGCTTGTTCTAAGCTATTATAAGCTAGCAAGAGATCACTATTATTTTTAAGAGCACTATCAATTAGTCCGTTTAGTTCGCTATTATCAAACTCTTGCCACCACGCATCTTTAATATCATAATCTGCTAGTGTGCTATTTATCTCCACGCTTGTAGTAATTTCTGGCATTTTTGGACGAAAATTACAGCCGTTAAAAGCCAAAATCAAACTTAATAAAAAAGTGAATTTTATAAAATTAAGCATTTTCTATCCTTTTTGCTTTTCTAGCAGCCCTTTTTTCATTCCAAGTCTCTAATAAATAGAAGAAAAGTGGCACAAAGAAAATAGAAATCGTGGTCGCAAATATCATACCGCCGATTACACCAGTGCCTATGCTATGGCGTGATGCAGCGCCTGCTCCTGTTGCAAGAGCAAGTGGTAAAACGCCAAGCGTGAATGCTAATGAGGTCATGCAAATCGGTCTAAAACGCATTCTAGCACCATTTATCGCTGCTTGTGCTATGCTTACGCCTTTATTTAAATGTTCTTGCATAGCAAATTCTACGATTAAAATTGCATTTTTAGCAGCAAGCCCTATTAGCAAAATAAGTCCTATTTGAAAATAAATATCGTTGCTTAAACCTCTTGCCCATGTAAACAATAATGCTCCAAGCACAGAAAAAGGCACAGCTGTAATAACAGCTAGGGGCATTAGCCATCTTTCATACTGCGCTGCTAAAATCAAAAATACAAAAATTAGACCTAAAGTAAAGGCTTTTGCGCCCGTGCCGCTAGCATTTACTTCTTGATATGCTGAACCTGCCCAGCCGATACTGTATCCGGTAGGCAACTCTTCATTTATTACTTGCTGAATTGCTTCTATAGCTTGACCTGAGCTATATCCTGGCTTTGGTTGACCCATTACCTTTGCTGATGGGAAACCATTAAATCTATCCACGCTATCAGCACCCACGCCTCTTGTAAGCGTGACAATAGAATCAAGTGGAACTAAATCTCCCTTAGCTGAGCGCACATGTATTCTTGAGATATCATCGGCTGAATTTCTAGTGGCTGGATCTGCTCTTAGCTGCACTCTATATGTTTTTCCATATAGATTAAAGTCATTTACATAATACTGACCTATTGTAGAATTTAGTGTAAAGAAAATATCATTAATATTTATACCAAGCATTTTTACTTTTTCTCTATCTATGCTAAGATTATAGATAGGGAAGTTTGTATCTAAAGTAGTGCGAACTTGTGCTAAAACAGGATGAGCATTTGCCTTAGCTGCTACACGCTGCATATCAGCTTCTATTTCATTATAGCTTTTACCTTCTGTATTTTGTGCATATAGCTCAAAACCACCTGTTATAGAAAGACCATTTATAGCCGGTGGAACAACCACAAAAGATAATGAATCTCTATCCATCATATAGAATTTTTTGCTTAAATCAGCCGCTAACGCTGCGTTTGAATTTTCTGCACCTGGTCTTTGATCCCAGTGTTTTAAACGCCCAAAAGAAGCACCTGAATTTTCTCTAAGTCCGCCACCAAGCAAATCATAGCCAGCAATTTCTGAAAAATGCTCTAGTCTTGGATCTGCCATGGCTATACTTCTTAATTTATTGAAACTTTCCATTGTTCTAGTTAAAGATGAGGCTGGCGGCAAAGTAACAACTGTAAGAACAGAGCCTTTATCCTCATCTGGTACAAGTCCACCTGGAGTAATTCTAAATAAAAATACCATTGCGCCTATTAAAACAGCTACTATAAAAAGACTTCGCACA
>CALEHZ010000098.1 GCA_937875715.1 uncultured Campylobacter sp.
AGCAGGAGTGATTGCATGAAAAAAATTCAAAAGGGCGACCAACTAAA
Source organism: uncultured Campylobacter sp. (assembly GCA_937875715.1). Taxonomy (GTDB): domain Bacteria; phylum Campylobacterota; class Campylobacteria; order Campylobacterales; family Campylobacteraceae; genus Campylobacter. The sequence continues at coordinate 48 of CALEHZ010000098.1, forward strand.
AATTCATAAGTATAATACTGGCGAAAGTGCCTTTACTTGGATAGTTCCTGAGAGATGGATACTAAAAGAAGCTAGTATAAAAGCCATAGGGGGGGGGTATGAGTTATTTAGCAAAGATGAATTAGCCGTAGTTTCATACTCAAAGGCTATAAATAAAATAATAAGCAAAGAAGAACTACTAGTTCACATTTACACCCCAAGAGAAAATATATCAAAAATTTTACCAGACGCCTTGCCTTTTATGTTTAAATATTACGAAAAAGACTGGGGCTTTTGCCTAAGCAAAAAACAAAAAGATGAAATCATAAATAGTAAAATAGAACAATACGAAGTGAGAATAGATAGTGATTTTTCTTTTGGTTCTATAAAAATAGGTGAATACGAAATAAAAGGCAAAAGCGATGAGTGTGTAATTCTTTGCGCGCATTTAGATCATCCTTGTCAGTTTAACGATGGACTAAGTGGCGTGATAGCTGGACTTAAAGTGCTTGAAAAATTACAAAATAAAAATCTTCGTTATACTTATAAACTAATCATTTTGCCAGATACCATAGGCTCAGCTTGTTATTTAAGTCATAATGAAGATAAAATTTCTAAAATGCGCGGAGGTGTGTTTTTAGAAACTCTTGCTACTGATTATGAGTTTACTTTGATGAGTTCAAATCAACCAAACTCTTACTTTGATATACTCTTTAACTCAGTAATAATAAATGAAAATGTAAAAGTAGTGCCTTTTTTATCTGCTCTTTTAAACGATGAGCGTATGTTTAACGCACCTGGTGTAAATGTGCCTATGCTAAGCTTACAAAGAGTTTCAAGCAAAGAAGAGAATATTTATCCATACCCATACTATCACACGGACAAAGACACACCGGAAAATGCGAATTTTTCAAATTTTGATCTTTCAATAGAACTTTTAGATAAGTTAATTTTGGCTCATGAGAGTGATTTTTTGGTAAAGGCGAATTTTAAAGGTGAGCTTTTTATTTCATCTTTTAGCGAGATTGATTATAGTATATATGGTGGGCTTTTAAGAAAAATCATGTATGAGTTAGTAGAGCCTAAATTTATAAGCCAAATAGCTCTAAATATAAAAGAAAATTTCTTTAAAGTAAAAGAATTGCTTGATATTTTGAAAAAATATGAGCTAGTGGAGTATGAGTGATGTATAGCCATTTAGAGTTTATAAATTTCCCAAAATGTTATGAGTGTTGTGGTGGGTATTGTTGTACTGGATTTAAAAATAATAATTTTGATTTTTTTTCTAGTGGTGTGGTGGCTTTGCCACTTTTAGAAAAAGAGTATAAGCAGTATTTAAAAAGTGGAGGTATAAAAGAAAAAGTAGAATTGAAAAAAATAGAGGAGTTTAGATTAAAAAATTCTAGAATTTTAAAGGTTTATTGGCTGTATTGTAACGCAAAAGGGCTTTGTAATCCACATGAAAATAGACCTCTTATATGTAAGCTTTATCCACTTTTGCCAAAGGTTGATAGCAGTGGCAAAATTTTAGATTTTTTTAGTGCTTCTTTGTTTGATTTATTCTATGATAAATTTTCTCATCCTTGCTCGTTGATATCAAAAAATTTTGAAGAAGTAAAAGAGCAGTTAAGGATTAGCGTAAAAGTTCTTTTAGATGATCCTCTTTATATTTTTGCATTTAAAGTTTGCTATTTGCTCTGTGAATATGTAAAAGATTATCTAAAAAATGAATTTGGCTCATATTATATAGCTGATATAAATGGAGGAGGGCAGCAGGAGTTTTGGCAAAATGTAAATTGGCTCTTGCTGACTAGAAAAGCTTGGAAAAATGAAAAATTTTATAGTGAAGTATGCGATATTTACGATGAAGTCGCAAGTGTTTGGGGTGATTTTTTGCCTTTTGAATAGGACTTTTTATGAGTTATACTAATGTTTTGGAATTTCTTGAAATCCAAGCTACAAAATCGCCTGATAAAATCGCCTTTAAAGACGCCTTTGGTAATGCGCTTAGCTTTGCTGGACTTTTAGAAAACTCTAAAAAAATCGGCTCAGCACTCGCTAGCTTTAACGCTAGTGGCGCAGTGGCAATATATGCTAAAAAATCCTGCCTTGCGCTAAGTGCTATGATGGGGGCTGTCCAGGCTGGGTGCTTTTATAGCGTGATTGATACTTCTTTGCCAAGCGTAAGAAAAAGGGCAATGTGTGAGATTTTAAAGCCTTGCGCTATTATTTGCGATGATGAGCTTTTTGATGAGGTAAAAGTAGAATTCCAAAATATAAAAGTGCTAAAAATAAGCCAAATTCTAGAATTTAGCATAGATGAGAACGCATTGAAAAGCATAAGAGAAAAGCATATTAGCACAAATCCTTTGTATTGTAATTTCACAAGTGGTAGCACAGGCGTGCCAAAGGGCGTGCTTATAAGTCATGCTAGTGTGATTGATTTTATCCCGATTTTTTGCGCTACTTTGGGGCTAAATAGCGAGGATATTTTTGCTAATCAAGCACCATTTGATTTTGATGTGAGCGTAAAGGA
>CALEHZ010000099.1 GCA_937875715.1 uncultured Campylobacter sp.
GTCTTTATCAATGATCCAGAAGTCATTGCACATGGTATTCCAATGCTTCGTGCCATGATGCTTTCGGCACCTTTTGTAGGCTGCCTTTTTGTTATAAACAACTGTTTTCAGGCCTGGGGAAAAGCAAGTCCAGCATTGATTCTTTCTGTATGTCGCCAGGGACTGGTATTTTTGCCAGTATTAATTGCGGCTAATGCAATGTTTGGGCTAAACGGAATTATTTATGCCCAGCCAATTGCCGATGTAGTTTCGGTAGTTATGGCTTTTATGATGCTTGTTATGATTTTTATAATGTTTCCAAGAGCATCGGTTTCATCAAAGCGAATCATGGAAGTATTAGAAACAGTACCAATAATTAATGATGGTACAGTAACTGTCGCTAAACCGGGTATTAAAGGACAAATTGAATTTAAAAATGTCAGTTTTAACAGTTACTTACAAAGACCAAAATTTGGGCATGTGGAATGGCGATGGCACACTTTATACTTACGAGCGCAGGATTTTCGATGAGGCATTTATCACGCTTCTTTATAACAAAGTTTTAAACAGAACGCCAGATGAAGAAGGCTTTGCTTATTGGAGCGGGGTTTTAAATAATTATAAGCTTGAAAATCCATTCTTTGCTGAGTCGCTTGCACGTTCTGAGCTTACTTTGCAGTTTTTACAATCAGCTCAAGCGGAAAATCCATATATGAACATAAACAATATTATTTTAGGCGATGACACTTTAACAGAGGCTACGCATTTAAGAACAAAAGATGTTGATTGGAACTCGTCTGATATCGGTGTGCATCTCTTTAATGGCGCACTTACAGCGATTGTGAGCACTTACAAAAATGTTCTTTTAAAGCCAGCTGACATTGAGGGCGTGAATTTTTGGTATAATGTTGGTAAGCAGTTTGCAAATGTAAATTCTCTCAATCCATTTTCAAATGTCAACGACATACAAAATCAAGCAGTCAAGGCCATCGTCGAGTGTGTCTATCCTGGCATTATGGTAAGTCCAACCACGCTGATGCCTAGCGATAATGCCACCCCAGCACTAATCAAAGGTTTGCAGTATGTAAAAATCGATGTCGAGCACGATTTTTGCTACAAAAATCCGCTTGATCCGGGCAACAAATCAAGCACGGCTGAGTCTGTTTTATACGCAAGTCTTGCGCAGATGAATCAGCAAAGCTACAATGATGCCTTCTTTTATCCAGCAGGCAGCATTAAAGACATTCCACAAATAAATACTTATGATGATTTGATTAGAGAAAATGATGGTTTATTGGGCGTGCCTACACCAGCTTTTGAGGCAAATCATATTGTGTTTTAAAAAATTCGACTTAAAAAATTCAGCTTGAATTTTACTTACGAGCAGCCGAGCTTGAATTTTTTAAAAATATGAATTTTATAAAATTCGCTTATTTGATTTTAAAAATTCAAGCTTTGAATTTTTTAAAATCTTATATTTTTACTTGCTTTTATATAATGTTTTGCGTTTATTTTATTTGCTTTGATTTCATCAGCGTTTAGTGTGCATTTAGCACTTGCTGGTGAGCCCATTATTAGCGAACCAGCTGCAAACTCTTTATTTTGCGTTACCAAAGCCCCAGCACCCACGATAGAGTTATCGCCGATTTTAGCACCATTTAAAATAATCGCACCCATGCCAATAACGCAGTTTTTGCCAATCTGGCAACCATGAATGATAGCCCCGTGCCCAATCGTGGTAAAATCGCCGATTTTACAAGGCGCACCAGCGTCTACATGAACCACAGCACAATCTTGTATATTTACACCCTTACCGATGCTGATTTTATCGCTATCAGCCCGCACACTAGCCCCATACCAAATAGAGCTATTTTTGCCGATTTTAAGCTTGCCTTCAATATGTGCGTTCCACGCAATTTTTACTGATTTATGAATTTTCATTTTTGCCCTTATAATTTTACGATTTTAGACCCAAAACCACCTTCATTTGGCGCACCATCACGAAAAGCTTTTACATTAGGATGCGCCTTTAAAAACTCTTTTACCGCATAAGCTAATTTTCCTGTGCCTATGCCGTGCTTTATTAGCACTTCATCAAATCCAGCTAAAAGCGCATCTGAGATAAACTTATCAAGTCTAGCCCTTGCCTCGTCGCTTCTAAGTCCGTGTAAATCAATCATCACGCTAGCGTTTTTTGGCATTTCCACTCTCACATTTGAATTTTTTGCGCTAATTATCTCATTTACGCTAAAATTTCCTTTTTTTAGCGCAGATAATGGCACACGCATTTTGATACCATTTGCGTCTATGCTAGCCTCATTTTTTCGCAGTTCAAGCAGTTTTGCCTTGATATTTCCATACTTTACGCTATCGCCTATTTTTAGCTCTGGCAGTGGTGCAATGCTTGGTTTTTCTATTTTATTAACTAGCTCGTTTGCCCTATTTACCGCCCTTTGCTGCTCTTTTGTATCTTTTAGATTTATAGCTTTTTTAGCCTCGTTTATAGCTAGAAAATACTCACGCTCTAACTTGGCTCTAAGAGCGATTAGCTCATCATTTGCGCTTTCTTTTTGCTCTTTTAGACTTTGTATTAAATCATCAAGTTTAGCGCTTTTTGCATCCGTCTCTTTTATCTTGCTTTTTAGCTCTAATTCTAAGTTTATCGCCTTTGTAATAGCGTCATTTAGATTTTGTTCGCTGTAATTAACCTTAGCATTTGCGATTATTGTAGCAGCAATTCCATATCTCAAAGCTGTCTCAAAAGCATAAGATTTACCGATAATTCCAGGCAAAAACTCATATTTTGGCTTTGCGTTTTTCTCATCATAAAGCGCTGCTAAAAGCCCAACATTTTCATTTTTTGAAAGGCGCAGAGCAAGACCTTTGTGATGCGTGGTGATAATCATCTTTATATCGCTTTTCATAAGGCTTTCTATTAGCACGCTATAAAGTGCCGCCGCCTCGTTTGCATCCGTGCCAAGCTCGATTTCATCAATGCCAATTAGCACATTTTTTTTGCTCATAAGTTTTGAAAAACTTGTCATCCGCCCAGCAAAGGTAGAAATATCGTCTTTTACATTTTGTGGATCTTCTATAATCGCATCAATTTCTTTAAAAGAGCCGATTTTGCTTTTAGCGGCATTTACGCTCATAGGCAGCAGGTATTTTGCCAAAAAAGCAGATGCTAAAATGCTTTTTAAAAGCATGGATTTTCCACCGGCATTTACGCCAGTGATGAGTAGCACAGAGCGTGAGAATTCCACATTTATGCGCTTTGGATTGTTTAGGGCAGGATGCGCAAACTCGCTTAAAACTATCTCTTTGCTGGAATTTGCTAAAACAAAGCTTAAATCTCTACTTTTAGCAAAAAACGACCTAGCCAAAAGTGCGTCCATATAATCAAAAGCTGTGTTTATAAAGCGTAAAAACTTGATATTATCGCTAAAAAGTTTGCTTATTTTTTTGGCATGTTCGTAAATGATTGCTTCTTTTTTATCTAAAATTGCGCTTTGTTCGTTTTTTAGGGCTTCGATGCTAGATGGACAGACATAAAAATACCCCATTTGTGAGCGCGCAAGCACAGAGCCCTTAATCACAGCATTAAAGCCACCACGCAGCAACAAACACTCAAAACCGCTGATATAATGAATATTTGTATCAGCTAGATACTCGCTAA
>CALEHZ010000100.1 GCA_937875715.1 uncultured Campylobacter sp.
TTATATAAAATTATATGCACCCACAACGATGATGCTTACAGGCACGACAATGCGAAGCAGCCAATACCAAATGCCTATTAGCCATCTTGGCGCATATGCGACAAATACAGCATACACACGCCATCTTGGCGCCACCCAGCCCACAAAAATGCTAAAAAACAAAGCACCAAGCGGCATTAAAATATTTGAGGTTGTAAAATCAAGCAAATCAAACACCGGTTTGCCAAAAAATGTTAGATACGCAGAACTTGGAGCGTAGTATGAAAAAATACAGATAAAACCTACTATAAAAATAAAAATTGCTGAGTATTTGACAGCTTTATTTCTGCTAATTCCGTGATGATTCATAAGGTGAAGCACGGTTGGTTCGATAATAGAAACTGCTGATGTAACGCCAGCAAAAATAAGTGCTGCAAAAAAAGCAAAGCCCACAAACTGCCCAGCCACGCCAAGCGAGCCAAAAAGCGAGGCAAGACTTACGAAAATTAGTCCTGGTCCTTCGCTAGCGTTAGCAGCTGGAATAAATGAAAACACCACAAGACCCATCAAAATGCCAACTGCTGTGTTTAAGCCGATGATGTAAAAAACTGATTTCATCAAATTTGTGCGCCTTGTCGTGCTTGCTGCGTATGTACAAACTGTGCCCATACCAAGCGACATTGAAAACATCGCAAGTCCAAGCGCTTTTAAAAGCAAATCAGCATTAAAAATTTTGCTAAAATCTGGGGTGAAAATAAAATTAATAGCACCTGCGAAATTACCATAAAAAGCTGAATAAAACACCAAAAGAATTAAAAGCAAAAATAAGCTTGGCATTAAAATAAAATTAAGCTTTTCAATGCCTTTTTTAATGCCTTTTGAGACCACAAAAATTGATAAAAGAAACATTGTCAAAAAGCACACACTCACGCCAAAAACATTATTTGAGATAAGCGAACCAAAGGTCGATTTTGCTAGTTCTAATTCTGCAGGCAGCGCAGAGACGCAAAGCAGCATATAGTAAAATATCCAGCCCACCACTACAAGGTAAAAAGGCACAATCAAAATACTAACGATGAAAAAATATCCACCTTGCGACCACGCAGTTTTGCCAGCTGGTGCTAGCTCATAAATAGCGCCTTTTGAGTCCTTGCCAGTGCTGCGACCTAGCACAGACTCAGCCAAAAATGCAGCTGCGCCAATCAAAAGACACAAAACTACATAAAGAAAAATAAAAGCAAAACCGCCGTTTTGCCCAGTCATTGTTGGGAATTTCCACGCAGTCCCAAGCCCAATGGCAGAACCCGCCATTGTAAGAATATAACCAAGTTTAGAAAATTTACCTTCGTGATGTTGCAATTTTTCTCCTTTTTAATTAAGTTTATAAATGCCAATTCCTACGATTACAACTGGCAAAATAAAACGCAAAATAAAATACCAAATATCAACTACAAATTTTGGTGCGTAGCCTAAAAATAAATCATAAATTTTTTGCTTATCTACTATCCAGCCCACAAAAATGCTAAAAAACAAAGCACCAAGTGGCATAATGATATTTGAAGTAGCATAGTCTAAAACATCAAAAAAGCTCTTGCCAAAAAGACTAAAAAGCTGGGCACTTGGCTTATGAAAGCTCATCGCACAGCAAAAGCCTAAAAGCAAAATGAAAAATCCAATAAAGCAAACTGCTTTAGTTCTGCCAAGATGCCTTTTTTCTATTAAATATGCAACGGCTGGTTCTATCATCGACACAGCTGATGTAACGCCTGCAAAAAGTAATGAGATAAAAAAGGCAAAGCCCAAACCCTGTCCAGCCACGCCAAGCGAGCCAAAAAGCGATGCAAGGCTTACAAAAATAAGTCCAGGTCCCTCGCTAGCACTAACTCCAGGCGTAACAGGCACAAAGCTAAATACCACAAGTCCCATTAAAATTCCCACAAGCACATTTAAAAAGATGATATAAAACAAGGATTTAAATAAATTTGTCTCATCGCCAAGGCTAGCACCATATGTAGCAACAGTGCAAACTCCAATTGAGAGTGAAAATAACGCTAGTCCCATTGCCTGCAAGATTAGCTCAGGTTCTAAAATCTTGCTAAAATCAGGCATAAAAATAAAATCTATCGCAGATTTGAAATTTGGTGTATAAACAGCGCAATAAACAAGCATTCCCATTAGCAAAATAAACAAAGCTGGCATTAGAATTAAATTCATTTTTTCAATGCCTTTTTTAATTCCTCTTGCAACTGTGTAAAAAGTAATAAAAAACACAACAAGATAACAAGCTAGATTTGAATAAATACTATTGCTTACAAGCTCACCAAAAACAGCTCCAGCACTGTCATTATCGCTTGGCAAACCAGTTAGACTCAAAATCGCATAATACAAAATCCAGCCAATAACAAGCATATAAAATGATGAAATAAGCAAAGCTCCAATCATAAAAAAGCCGCCTGTGGCGTAAGCAGGGTTGTTTTTAGGTGCGATGTGCACTAGCGAATCGGCTGTGTTTTTGCCGCCTAGTTTGCCCACAGCAGCTTCAGCTAAAAAGGCAGCAGCTGAGATCAAAATCGTTAAAACCAAATATAAAAAAATAAAAGCAAAACCGCCGTGATTGCCCGTCATTGTGGGAAATTTCCACGCATTGCCAAGACCAATGGCAGAACCAGCCATGGCTAAAATATAGCCTATTTTGGAGAATTTTTCATGCATTTTGAACCCTTTTTTTAAAAAAATTCGCCAATTCTAGCAAAAATAAAATTAAACTTTGTTATAATTAGGCATTTAAATCAAAAAAAAGGATAAAAAATGAAAATAATCGAAGGCAAACTAGCTTTAAAAGGCAGCGAAAAAGTGCTTATAATTAACGCTAGATTTAATCATATCATCACAGATAGATTAGTTGAGGGCGCAAAAGACGCATTTATCCGTCATGGTGGCAAAGAAGAAAATTTAAGCCTAATGCTAGTTCCTGGTGCTTTTGAAATTCCTGTAATTGCAGACAAAATGGCTGCCAGTGGAAAATATGATGCTGTTATTCCATCTTTTGGAATGGGGTTGTATCAATATATTCCTGAACAACATTTTTATGATCCAGAAATATCAGGAGAAACATTAAAACAAAACCTATTAAAATAACTAAAATACTTATACCTAATTTTTTTTTCATAATATTAATAAGCTCCTAAGACAGTGTTTATATTTTTAAATT
>CALEHZ010000101.1 GCA_937875715.1 uncultured Campylobacter sp.
GGTCTGAAATATCTTTAATCAAATTGATAACATTTGAGATTTCATCAACGCTTTTATTTAGGTTTTCAGCAGTTGCACGACTTCTATTTGAGCTTTGTCCGATTTGATTTAGTGAGTCAGTAAGTTTTTCACTAATACGTGAAAGCTGCTCGATATGAACGATATTATCAGCTACGATTTCGATACCTTTGCTATTCATATCAAGATTATTTTCAATATCGCTTTGAATATCTTTTACGCAGTTAATGACGCCTTGATTCATAGCATCAATAGCATCTAAAAAGCACTTGTCTTCGAACTCCTCTATCTTTTTTTGAGCTTCGCTAAGTTGCGCTTTTAGACTCTCGATTTCTTTGTTTTTGGCCTCTAGCTCGGCTTTTAAGCCTTCAACGACTTTTTTGTTCTCCGCCACGACATTTGAGTTATTTCCAAACATCATATCTCCTTTGTAGATTAAAATTGAACCTTTCATTCTAACATAAATTTTATAAAATTCAAATAAATTTATAATGAATTTTATGAGCGATAATCAGCATTTATGCTTACATACTCATGCCCTAAATCACAGCCATAAGCGGTGTAGGCACCATTTGCTATGCCTAAATCGCAAATAATTTTATAACTATCTTTTTTCATTATTTCATGCGCCCTGCTCTCACGCTCGCTTGTAAGCTCGGTATTTTCTTTATCATACAAAAGCACATCATCAATATAAATGCTAAGCGTGCTCTCATCGCAGTTTATGCCGCTTGCGCCTATTGTGCTAGCGATTCTGCCCCAGTTTGGGTCGCAGCCAAAAAGTGCGGTTTTTACTAAAAGCGAGTTTGAGAGTGCTTTTGCAGCTTTGCTTGCTTGCTTATCATCTTTTGCGCCTTTTACTTCAAAGGCTACTACCTTTGTGCTGCCTTCACCGTCTTTGACCAAATTTAGCGCAGTTTGAAGTAAAATAGTGTTTAAAGCAAAGGCAAAAGCCTCTTTATCATAACAACCACTTTCATTTGAGCTAAGCAACATCACAGTATCATTTGTGCTAGTATCGCCATCTACACTAATTGCATTAAAGCTTGATTTGATCGCATTATCAAGCAGTTCATGTCCGTCAGTGTTTGGCAAGGCAGCATCTGTTAAAATAAAACAAAGCATAGTGGCTAGACTAGGATTTATCATGCCAGCACCTTTACAAATACAAGCAATATTAAAGCTTTGCCCATTTTCAAGCTCAATTTTTAGTGCAATTTCTTTTTTAAATCTATCAGTAGTCATTATTGAGTGTGCCACAGCATCGCTATTTTTAGAATTTAGATTGAATTTTTTGGCAGCTTGTAGAATTTTTTCTTTATTTAGGCGGTAGCCGATTACGCCAGTTGAGCTCATCAGAGGATTTAGGGGCTTGAATTTTTTGAAATTCTCTGAATTTTCTAACTCTTTAAAAATCTCGTTTATATCGTTTATTCCAGCCTCGCCAGTCATCGCGTTTGCGTTTTTTGAATTAAGTAAAATAAAATTTGTTTGTAACTCTTTGCCTTTTAAATCATCACTACTTAAATTTTGTCCGCTTTTAGCATTTTCATCAAAGCCAAAAGTGCGGTAAAAATGACGAATTGGCGCAGCTTTAAAGGTATTGCTTGTAAATCTAGCCCATAAATTAGCTGGATTTTTAGCGCAGATAAAGCCAACATCATTTGCGCCATCTTTTTTAAATCCAGCACTAATCCCATCAAAGCTAAATCCAGCCACATTTTCTAAGCCACCACTTAGGCTAATTACATTAAACATATCTAAACTCCTCAGGCTTGTGTTTGCTATAAACTAGTTTTTTTGTTTGCCTTATACTCTCAGCTGTGCCGATAACCAAAAGACGCGAACCGGTGCCAATTAGCGTCTCACCATTTGGCATAGGTGTAAATTTATTATTTTGGTCACGAATACCTACAATATCAGCATTTGCGATAGTGCGAACCAAGCTTTCTTTAATGCGTTTAAATCTTAGCCAACTAAAATCAGGCACCTTAATCTCTTCAATATCAAGTGCGGTGTTTTTATCATATAAGAACTTTTCAAGCATATTTTCCATATCAGGTCTAGCACTAATTGCACTTAGACGCTGCGCTACAAGCTTACTTGCGCTTACTACGCTATTTGCGCCAAGTCTAACTAGCTTATCAGCGTCATCTTCGCTATTTGAGCTAGTCATAATAAAATATGGAACTCTGCCTAAATCTTTTTCATAAAGGCGCACAGAAGCGATTATTGCTATGTTGTCGGCTGTGTTATCGCTTAGACAAATTACGCCTTTTGCACTTGAAAGATGTGTTTTTAGCATAGCTGTTTGGCTGTGTGGATGGTCTATTATGTAATAAGGATATTTGTATTTAAGTGCGTATTCTTCAAGTTTTGGGTCGCTATCAACCACCACAAAAGGAATATGATTTTCTCTAAATTGCTTTGTTAGCTCGATGGTGTAGCTATTATGAAAGCAAATCACAAAATGATTTTTTAAACTAGCAATTCTATAAAGCATACTTCGCTCCTGTAAAATTCGCTGCAAAGCACCTTTTTTGATAACCTCAATCACAAGACCCATTGAAAAAGTAAAAGCACAAAATCCAGCCAAAATAAAACAAATTGTAAAAATTCGCCCAGCTGTAGAAATCGGTGCAACCTCAGTAAATCCAACAGTTGTGAAAGTCATACCAGCTTGGTAAAGTGCGTCAATTAAAGAAAAATTATCAATAAGCATATGATGTAGAAGACGCGGCCTCGGCTGCGTCTTTCCTGTTAGTTGGCCTGGCCTCAGTGATTCTTGCACAAAACGCTGTGC
>CALEHZ010000102.1 GCA_937875715.1 uncultured Campylobacter sp.
TTAAAAATCCTACAATAGATATTTTAAAGCCACTCGTAAATCGTGACATAGATGAAAAACGAGCAAAATGGGACGATGAGCTAAGAGCACATTCTGTAAATGATAGAAATCTAGCTCTGGCAAAACTTATGAATTTGTTTTTATGTAAAATCACCGATGAACTAGAAAATCCAAATGATTTACAATTCTACTGGTATGGCGATGAGGCAGACAATGCCTATAAACTAATAGATAGACTCCAAAATCTCTTTAAAAAAGGCATGGAAAAATATCTAAACCAAAAAATAACTTATCATTCTAGCAAAAGCATACAAAATGCTTTTAGTGATGATTTTAAAGGAATTGAAGTCCAAAAGAAAATAGAAGAAATTTTTAAAGAATTAAAATATTTTCAAAATGGAGATTTTAACTTTATAGAAGTTTTTAATAAAGAACTCTTTGAGAAAAATTTTGAAGTATTATTGCCTATTGTAAAATCTTTGCAAAATGTAAAATTTACACAAATTGAAGATGCTAATGTTTTGGGGCATTATTTTGAGTGTTTTATAAACGACATGCCGCAGCACGAAGGGCAGTATTTCACGCCTATGCCACTAGCAAATTTTATGATTTATTCTTTGCCGATTTTAAAAGATATAAAAATGCTTGATTATGCTTGTGGAGTTGGACATTTTATAACTCAGTTTTCAAACTTTCATAAAGATAAAAAAGACCAAATCACAGCCCTTGGTGTAGAAAAAGATACAAGACTAGCCAAAACTTCTAAAATAGCTACTTTTATGAATGACTTGAATGCTGAGATTAAAGCTGAAAATGCGCTAAAAACTGGAATTATTCAAAATCATAATTTTTCTTATTCGCTTTGTAATCCACCCTATAGCGTAGATGAGTTTTTAAAGGTTCTAGATGAAAAAAGTAGAAATGATTTTGAGCTTTTTAATAAAGATTTAAATATCGCTACAAATTCCATTGAATGCTTTTTTATAGAAAAAGCAAGCAAAGTTTTAGAAACAAATGCTTTAATGGCGATAATCGTGCCAAGCTCAGTTTTAGGCAAAAGTGGAATTTATGAGCGAACAAGAGAAATTTTATTAAGAGATTTTAAAATAATTTCTATTTGTGAATTTGGCTCTGAGACTTTTTACAAAACAGGAACAAATGTAAATGTAATTTTTGCCATTAGAAAAGCTATAAATAATCCTACTAGCATAAACAAAGCTGAAATTTTTGCTGATTTTTATAGGCTGATTTTAGAAAACAATATCCATAAAGGCAGAAGTGCTTATAAAAGCTTTGATGAATATATAATTAAATATTGTAATTTTATGAATTATGATGTTACTGGCTTTAATGAGTTTTTGGAGCTAAAAGAAAATATAGATCTTTTTGAAAACGAAAATTTTAAAGACTATAAAAGAGATTATGATACATTGCTAAATAAAGAAAAAGCCGAATATGATAAAAAATCACCTACTCATAAATCAAAAAATCCTTTTAGCCCAAGCCAAAGCTTTGCTGAGTTTGCTAGAAAAATTGAAGCTAAAAAGTTTTTAAATTACGCTCAAATCTGCATTGATGAGGTTTTAATCATCAAAGCCCCAAGCGATAATAAAGAACAAAAGAAATTTCTAGGCTATGAGTATAAAGACAACAAAAAGGCTAAAAAGCGTGGTTTGCAGGTCATAGGCAGTCCATTAAACGACCTAAAAGACATACAAACTCCACTTTATAATCCCAGCGATATGCTAGATGAGAGTAAATTAAATTATTATATTTTAATGAATTTTCTAAAAAATATTGATAAAAATTTACTTGATAAAGACTTTACTAAACGCATTAAGAATTCTAGTTTTACTTTGCCTGATGAGCTTAGCGAGTTTGCTACATTTGCGCCGCTTTCTGCTTTGATTGATTTTAAAAGAGCTGAATTTTCTAATGCGATAAATATATCTTTGGCGACAGCAGAGGCTATAAATCCATTTGAGAATTCTAAATATCAGCTTGTAAAATTAGAAAATATTTGCGAAATAATCGGCGGTCTTTGGACTGGTAAAAAACCACCATTTACAAAAGCAAGAGTTATTAGAAATACAAATTTTACAATGAGTGGCTCATTAGATTTGGATAGCGATTATCCAGAGTTAGAAGTAGAAACAAAACAACTTGAAAATAGGAAACTAGAATTCGGTGATATAATTTTAGAAAAGTCAGGCGGAAGCTCTACGCAAGCAGTCGGTAGAGTAGTCTTATTTAACATAAAGAGCGATGAAATCTATTCGTTTTCAAATTTTACAAATCGTATAAGAATTACAGATGAAAAAATAAATTCACTTTATTTACATTTGATTTTAAACTATTTGTATCAAATTGGAGCAACTTTTCATTTACAAAATGGACTTGGCGGAATTAAAAATTTAGATTTAGAACAATATAAAAAATTCAAAATTCCTTTGCCGCCGCTTGATATTCAAAAGCAAATCGTAGCAGAATGTGAAGAGATGGAAAAACAATATCAAACTATTAGAATGAGCATTGATGAGTATAAAGAGCTAATAAAAGCTGTGCTTGTAAAAAGTGGTGTAATAAATGAAAATGGGGGGGGGTATGAGCTAAATTCTAGTTTTATCTTCGATAAAGCACTTTTAACTTTAATTGATATTTTACCAACACCACAAGACTACAACCTAACCGAGTGGGAAAGTGTGAAAATTTCAAATAAGCTTGAAAAATTAGAATTCAAAAGCGAGAAAATTGCAAAA
>CALEHZ010000103.1 GCA_937875715.1 uncultured Campylobacter sp.
ATTATTTAAGCTTTATTTTTATATAATCGCAGTCTTTTTTTAAATTTTTTCAAGAAAGGATTTTGCGTGCCTACTATCAATCAATTAGTTCGCAAAGAGCGTAAAAAAGTGATTAGCAAGAGCAAATCACCTGCGCTAAAAGAGTGTCCGCAAAGACGCGGAGTTTGTACTCGTGTATATACAACTACACCTAAAAAACCAAACTCAGCGCTTCGTAAAGTTGCCAAAGTTCGCCTAACAAGCGGATTTGAGGTCATTAGCTACATCGGTGGTGAGGGTCACAACCTACAAGAACACAGCATTGTGCTAGTTCGTGGTGGTCGTGTGAAGGACTTACCAGGTGTTAAATATCATATCGTTCGAGGTGCGCTTGATACTGCTGGCGTTGCTAAAAGAACAGTATCTCGCTCTAAATACGGTGCAAAAAGACCAAAAGAGGGCGCAGCGAAAAAATAATTTAGAATTCCAAAGAATTCTAAAATTAAAGTTGCCGCAAAACGCGGTAATAATGTCAAATAATCTACTCAGACGCAGACTGCTAGAAATGTTTAATGCAGCCTGAGTAAAATTTAAAAGTTTGAAGGAAAAACAATGAGAAGAAGAAAAGCTCCCGTAAGGGAAGTTATGCCAGATCCGGTATATTCAAGTAAAATCATTACAAAATTCATCAATTCTTTAATGTATGATGGCAAAAAAAGTGTGGCTACTGAAATCATGTATGGTGCGCTAAAAGCTATCGAGAGCAAAAATAAAGAAGCAAAAGGCATTGATGTATTTAATGATGCAATGGACAATGTAAAACCTGTAATGGAAGTAAAATCACGCCGTGTGGGTGGTGCTACATATCAAGTGCCAGTAGAAGTTCGCCCAGCACGCCAACAAGCGCTTGCGATCCGCTGGATTATCAGCTTTGCACGCAAAAGAAGCGAGCGCACAATGATAGAAAAATTAGCAGGTGAGTTGCTAGATGCTGCAAACTCTCGTGGTTCAGCATTTAAGAAAAAAGAAGATACTTATAAAATGGCAGAGGCGAATAAGGCTTTTGCTCATTACCGCTGGTAATAGGGGGAGAAAATGGCTAGACAAACTCCACTTAACCGTGTTAGAAATATCGGTATTGCTGCGCACATCGATGCTGGAAAGACTACTACAAGTGAGAGAATTCTATTTTTTACTGGTGTTAGTCATAAAATCGGTGAAGTTCACGAAGGTGCAGCTACAATGGACTGGATGGAACAAGAGCGTGAGCGTGGAATCACTATCACATCTGCTGCTACTACTTGCTTTTGGAAAGACCATCAAATAAACCTTATAGACACCCCAGGACACGTTGACTTTACTATTGAAGTTGAGCGTTCTATGCGTGTGCTAGACGGCGCTATTTCAGTATTTTGTGCTGTTGGTGGCGTCCAACCTCAAAGTGAAACCGTATGGCGTCAAGCAAACAAATACGGCGTTCCACGCATGGTATTTGTAAATAAAATGGACAGAACTGGCGCTAATTTCTTTGGCGTAGAACAACAAATCAAAGATAGATTAAAAGCTAATCCAGTTCCTATTCAAATTCCAATCGGCGCAGAAGATAACTTTAAAGGCGTAATTGACCTTGTAACTATGAAAGCTCTTACTTGGGACGATGCCAAAGGACCTAGTATGCCAGATGTAGGCGAAATCCCAGCTGAGCTAAAAGACAAAGCAGAAGAATACAGAGCAAAAATGATTGAGGCTGTAGCTGAAACTGACGATGCTTTGATGGAAA
>CALEHZ010000104.1 GCA_937875715.1 uncultured Campylobacter sp.
GTTGCAGTGTCCAAATAAATTAGATTAAAATTAGATTAATTCAGTAAATCTATAAAAGAAGTGGTGCGCCCTAGAGAATTCGAATCTCTGACCTTTTGAACCGCAATCAAATGCTCTATCCAGCTGAGCTAAGAGCGCACTAAAAATAAGGTTTGAATTCTACCTTTTTGTAGCTTAAATCTTACTTATTTTGATTAAATTTTTTGCTTTGCTTTTTGCTAAAAATATTTGAATTTTATGAAAATCCAAAAAATTCAAATATTTTATTTACTTTTTTATTTGCTCTCTATGAGCCATTTTTTGGCGCATTTTCTTATGTTTTCGTTTGTTACGCTTATGATGCCAGCAATGGTAAATAGCCAATGACCTTGAACTCTAACCCATTCTAAAAGTTTTGCTTGTTTTTCTTCCATAGTATCACTTGGGCGAGTTAGAATCTCCATAAATTCGAGCTCTTGATTGTGTATTACGCTACAAGCTATCGTATAATAAGCGATTTTAAACATTTTATCATCTGTGTGTTCTTTAAACTTATCTAATTCAAAAGAAAAATCTTGTAATTTTACATAGTTGATTTTTTCTTCTTTGCCTTTTTCTTTTAATTTATTTATTGCCTCGATTTGTTTGGCTAGTTTTAAAAATATTTTTTCACATTTGCTTTGTAATTTATCGCCGTATTTTAGTATTGTGTTTATTTGCTTAGAGTATTTTTTTATTTTCATTTCTTGCTTTTTGGCTGAAAATGGCTGAACCATAGCAAATTTTGGCTTTTTCTCTTTTAAGACGATATCAGCTATTTCTTTAAACGGCTTTTCAGTCATTCTATCTATTCTAGCACCACCTTCTGTGCAGTTGTAGACTGTGATTTTGCCTTCTTTTACGATGCGAATCATCATATTTTCAAACTGCCTTCTAAATAAATTCCACACCATAGTGGTATCAACCTCGCCATCGCCGCCATAAGCTACTGCTTTTTCTTTGGTGTTAGAAGTTTCTGGATTTATTTCTGTAGCTTTATAAATATGCCCTTGTGCGTGGCTTGTTTTATCTTTGCCAAAAGCTAAGTCTTGGCCGATTAAAACAACTTTTTCATGTCCTAAATATAAAGCTAATTCAAAGGCAAGATGGGCTGCTGATTGACCCGTGCCAAGAT
>CALEHZ010000105.1 GCA_937875715.1 uncultured Campylobacter sp.
AGATTACTACAGTAATCGAATGAAGTTTCCTTGAAAACGTAATGAGATTACTACAGTAATCGAATGAAGTTTCCTTGAAAACGTAATGAGATTACTACAATAGTATAGCGTCATTGCGAGATTTTCGCTTGCGAAAATCGTGGCAATCTCATCTTTTCAGGTTAGTAGCAAATTTCTTGCTACTAACCTTTTTTTATTTACATATTTCCGTCATTGCTTTTTGTTCGTCATTGCGAGATTTTCGCTTGCGAAAATCGTGGCAATCTCATGGCATACCGACCACTGAATTTTATAAAATTCATAAAATTCACTTTTATTTTCGCTTGGATTGCTCCCTTTGCTTCGCAAACCTCGCAATGATGGACAAAGTGAATTTTTTGAATTTTATAAAATTCGCCGCAGTGTCAATAAAACAAAAAATCAATGTTACTTTTCTACACATTTTTTTAAAAAATTTAACTTTTTATTCTAATTTTATTTATAAAACAAAAAAAATTAAGATAGAATTACTCAATTTTTTATCAAAAAGGAGAAAAAATGAGTGATAAAAAAATGGATAAAAAGCTTAATTTAGTTCAAATTTATGGGCTTTTTATCGGTGTTTTGGCTGCACTTTTGGTCTATTATATAATGCCTGAAAATGCTGGCGATGTCGCCCAAGCTGTAGCAGGAGATAAAAAGCTAAATACAGACGGACTGCCGATTGTAGCTGCTGTGGCTGTTTTGATGGGAATTTGGTGGATGAGTGAGGCTATTGCTTTGCCTGCTACTGCCCTACTTCCAATGGTGCTTTTTCCATTACTTGGCGTAGATAGCTTTAAAGGCACAGTTGGACCATATGCTAGTGATACGATTTTTCTTTTTATGGGTGGATTTATTTTAGCACTTGCTATGCAAAAATGGAACTTACATGTTCGCATAGCACTTGGAATCGTGCTTTTAATCGGCACTAGCCCAAAACGACTTGTAGCTGGATTTATGGTAGCAACGGGATTTATTTCAATGTGGGTTAGCAACACAGCCACAGCTGTAATGATGCTGCCTGTGGGGCTTTCTGTGCTTTATCTAGTTGAAAAGCTAATAGGCAACACAAATATCCCACAATCAGCAAGTGTTGAAAGCACCGAAGTTCTTGAAGATAGCGCAGTTAGGCAAAGCACGGAAGGTGGCTTTGTAAGCGCTGTTTTACACAAAGGCAAAGATGTCGTCCAAGAAGTAAAAGACAAAACCGCAGCATTTCGCTCAAACTTCGCTATTGCTTTGATGTTAGGCATCGCTTATGCAGCCAGCCTTGGTTCGCTTAGCACGCTTATTGGCACGCCGCCAAATGCCATTTTGCTAGGCAATATGAAAGAAATGGGTATAGAAATCGGCTTTGGTGAGTGGATGATGATGGGCGTTCCGCTTAGCATTATTTTGCTTACTGCGTGCTGGGCACTTTTAGTCTATGTGCTTTTTCCGCCTGAAATAGATGAAATTCCTGGCGGAAGAGAGGTTATAAAAAAAGAACTTGACAAGCTTGGTGCGTTTAGTTTAGGCGAAAAATTAGTCGCCGTTATCTTCTTTTTAGCAGCGTTTTGCTGGGTTTTTTTAGGCTTTATTTTAAAAAGCTATGATATAAAAATTGCTGCGCTTGATTCTATAATTGCGATGAGTGTGGCAATAATTTTATTTATAATTCCAGCTAATAAAAGTGGCGAACGTCTCATTGACTGGGATACAGCAAAGCATCTGCCTTGGGACATTTTACTACTTTTTGGCGGTGGTTTAGCGCTCTCAGCTCAGTTTGGTAAAACCGGACTTAGCCTTTGGATTGGCGAGCAAGTAAGCGCTCTTAGCTCAATGCCGATGGTGATAATTATTTTAATCGTCACCGCACTTGTAATCTTTCTAACAGAAATTACCTCAAATACAGCCACCGCCGCTGCTTTCATCCCTGTGATCATCGGTGTGGCTACGGGTCTTGGATACACTGAACACAATGTGCTGCTCTTTGCTATTCCAGTAGCGCTAGCTGCGACTTGTGCTTTTATGCTGCCTGTTGCCACGCCGCCAAATGCCATAGCTTACGGCTCAGGTTATGTGCGAATAATAGATATGATAAAAGCTGGTTTTTGGCTAAATATCATCGGCATAGTCGTCATCACAGCTACCATGATGACTATTGGCACCTTTGTGTTTGATTTGAAATACTAAAAAATTCTAGAAAATTCCAAAAAATTCAGCCTTGAATTTTTTGGAATTAAGTGAATTTTATAAAATTCAAAAACTGAATTTTTTAAAATGATTGAATTTTATAAAATGATTGAATTTTATAAAATTCAAAAAATTCATAAAATTCAGCAGTGAATTTTATAAAATTCAAAGACTGAATTTTATAAAATTAAAAACAAAAAGGACAAAAATGAAAAACTTATTTTACAAGCTTTTGTGGATTGTGGGTT
>CALEHZ010000106.1 GCA_937875715.1 uncultured Campylobacter sp.
TAGAATTTTTAGATAAATTTTGTAAATTTATGAATGATAAATCACATATTAGTGCCAGTGTGACAGACTTAGTAATTATGCAAAAATTATGTATTATTTCTAAGTATTACAGGCTACCAATAAATGAATTATGGATAAATATTTTTGCTCCAACTGGTGCAGGCAAATCAAAAGCAATAGGCGATATAGATGATATTTGTTTATCCAAAATAAACAATGAATTAAGAGAAAAATCGATAGAATACTTTAAAACGCTATCAGATGAAGATAAGAAAAATCCAAAAGAATTTTATCAATTACAGCACGACATTGAAATTACTACCTATGAGGCTTTAATACCTACGCTTAATACCATTAAAGTAGCTGATATAAATGCTGATGAGATAGAAGATATTTTAGAAAATAAGGACAAAAACGCACTTCTAACAAGTCTTAAAAAATCACACGGACGAGGCTCTATAAACGCACCAACACAAAAGAAAAATTACAATTTTACACAAGGAAAAATTAGTGAAATTAGCATTTATTTGACAATGAGTTGTACTAGTTCTTTTTTGACAAAATCAAATTATCTAAAACATTTAAGTAATGGTTTATTTAATCGTGGCATTAGTGTTTTAGAGTTAAAAAGGCGTAGAAATAATACTCTATCAATCACTGAGGCAGAGCGAGAATATTTTCAAAATATATTTAGTGAATATTGTGATTTTTGTGAAAAATTTAATGATATGCGTATTGAAGAAAACTTTATTGAAACTCATCAAATTTACGAGGACTTTGAACGCTATGTTTATGATGAAATGGATAAATTTCAAGAGCCTTATGATGCTTTATTTGTTCGCGCCAATCATCAATTTAAAGCTGTTTGTATGGCTTTATTTTATGCTAGTGAGTTTCAAAGATACAAGGATAATCCAATCAACTACAAACCCACAAATCGCATAGATAGCACTATTTTAGAAAAAACTAGGGATTTTATGCTACGCTACACAGCGTATTATTGTCAAATAGCTACATTCTCTATCGAAAATAAAGTTCTAGATGATAATATAAGAAAAATACTAGAAACACTAAAAAATAAGCTCTCTAAAAGTCCAGATGGTGTGCTTCTCTCTCAACTAGGAAATGATTTAAGACCAAAATTTATAGGCAATGAAAATTCTAATAAATTAAAAACCATGTTGGAAGGCTATGTGGTTTTTAATGATAAAGGTAACAAGATTATGTCTATAATCAAAAAATCATAAAAAAATTGCCCTAGAAAATTCTTAAGCCCTCAAAGCACGATAAAATCGTGCTTTATATACTAGGGCAATTTGCCCTAACTTAAACGAAAAAAAAATAGCTTCTAAGCACGATAAAATAATGATTTGATAGAGTTAGGGCAAAACTAGGGCAACTGCCCTAAAAAAATGAAAAACTAGGGCAACTAGGGCAATTTGCCCTAGTTTTTTCTAATGCCATAAAAATATGAATACTGGATACTTTCAAAGGATTTTTTTTTCTTTAAGTTAGGGCAGCTGCCCTAGTTCTCTAAGCAAGTTCAAAGCCCCATAAAATCATAGTTTAATCGTTTAAGAATTTATTTCTAGGGCAAATTTTGAAATTTTTTTTCTTTTGGTGTTTTCTTGCTATTTTTTTTTTGTTATTTATCAAGCTCTTTTACGCCAAATATAAAATCCTTATAATAGTGGTAAATAAGGTGGCTATTTAATAAAATTAAAAAAGAAACATTATTATTTCATAATTTAAATGGTATAATTCGTAGTTTGTCGGGGATACCATGATACCATAAAATCATCATTTGAGCCTACTTATTTATTATTTTAGTCAAGTCCTTTCTGTTAAATTTTATAAAAAAGTGAATTTTATAAAATTACGCAAGATGAGAGAATAAAAGTAGTTTTAGCCTTACAAGAATATCTTTTAAGCCTTGGACTAACTGCCTTTTTGGATGCCCGAATGAACATAGATTTTAGCGATAAGTGGCTAAAAATTTACGATAAATTAGACAAAGACGGCAGATTGGTAATTCACGCCTTTGGAGCATATGTAGTAAAAGACACGCCAGATGCCATCGCTCAAATACAGAGAATAGCAAAAGAATACAGCAGCAAGGGCAAAAACTTTAGACTAACAAATATAAAAATCTTTGTTGCTCGCATGGCAAAGCTTGGAGTAGTAGCAGTGGTTGACCCATACTGGCATTTTTATATAAAAGAATACGCAGATGTGCTAAATGACGTAATCGGCGAGAATAGACAAAAGGCACAATATCCGCTAAAAAGCTTTTTAAAGCAGGTGTTGTAACAAGCTTTGCAAGTGATTATTCAGTTACTGAGCCAAACACGCTTGCAGGCATTCAAATGGCAGTTACTAGAAGCATTGATGGAGTAACGCAGCTAAATCCAAAAGAGCTTATAAATATTGGCGAGGCGTTTTTTGCAGCGACAATTTGCGGTGCTTATCAGCTAAAAGCAAAAAAGCGCATCGGCAGCATTGAAGTTGGCAAAGAGGCTGATTTGGTAATGCTTGATGCTGACATTAGCACAATGGAGCTAACAAAAGATATAAAAGTGCTTGAGACGATGATTGGCGCAAAGAGCGTTTATAAGCTAAAAAGAGAGATTAAAAAAACAAGGAGCGATGTTTTACTAAAAAGCAAATTTTAGAAAATTCAAAGGCTCTTAGGCAGAAAATTCAGCTTGAATTTTCTAAAAAATTTAAAAAAATACTATAATTACAAATATTTTAAAAAAGGAGAGAATATAAAAAAATTCTTTTAATTGCGCTTATGGCGCTTTGTGGAGTAAGCATTGGCTTTGGCAAACCTATTAACTCTTTTGACTCTTCTGCTGGGGTGTCTGCTGTGGAACCTGTTCCTGATGCTGCTGCTAATCCTGCTAATCTTGTTGAATGCG
>CALEHZ010000107.1 GCA_937875715.1 uncultured Campylobacter sp.
CTGAATTTTTTGAATTTTAGAAAATTCAGTTGCTTTCATTCACTGATGCTAAGTTGAATTTTTTGAATTTTAGAAAATTCAGCTTTGAATTTTATGAATTTCATAAGCTGCAGCGAGTTTGAATTTTCTAACTTTAAAAAATTCAAGGCTGAATTTTTTGAATTTTAGAAAATTCAGTTGCTTTCATTCACTGATGCTAAGTTAAATTTTTTGAATTTTCTAACTTTTAAAAAAATCACTTCCACATCATGCGGCCTAGGCGGAGCATGTTTGAGCCGCATTTTAGCGCTAATTGCCAGTCATCACTCATACCCATTGAGCAAATTTTGGCACCCTTGCTTTGTAGCTTTTCATAAATCTTAAAAGTAGTCTCAAAACTCGCTCTAATCACACTTTCATCATCACTGTGAGCGCCTATACTCATCACGCCAACAAGCTTTAAATGCTTTGTGCTCTCTAAAATCTCGCAGTAAGTCTCAAAGGCATGCTCGATATCTACGCCTTGTTTGCTTTCTTCATTTGCGCTATTTATTTGAAGCAAGGCTGGCAAATCATAATCCAGCCTTTTATCCACAGCAGCAGCTGCCTTGATGCTCTCACAGCTTTGCCAAAGGCTGGGGCGAAGTGCTAAAAGTGCGTTGATTTTATTGCTTTGAAGTCGGCCGATAAAATGCCAGTTAAGCGCCTTAAAATCATCGCCTAAGCCTGTTATTTTACGCTGCAATTCTTGAACCTTATTTTCGCCAAAATCAAGCTGTCCTAAGCTAGCTAAATCCCTAACCGCAGGAAAATCCACGCTTTTGCTCACAGCTACGATTTTTGCGCTGCCAACTTTAACTAAAAGTGCTTCAAAGTCCGATCTATTCATATCCACCTGCTAGTCTGTAAATGTCGTTTATAATGGTAAATGCCATGAGCATAAAAAGCAGTCCCATGCTAGCATAGCTGGTGATTACAAAGAATTTTTCACCAGCTGGTCGGCGAAAAATGATTTCATAAAGATTAAAAGCGATGTGTCCGCCATCAAGCACAGGCAAAGGCAACAGGTTTAAAAGCCCCAAATTCACAGAAATTAACGCCGTGATGATCAAAAGCGTGCTAAGGCTGATGCCAGCAGCTTTTGTAGTAACATCTGCCATTGCTACGATACCGCCAAGCTCTTTTATAGGCACCACGCCAAGAACTAGCTTTTCTAAGCTTTGATAGATTAGTTTGCTTGCCTTTATAGTCTCATCAAAGGCAAAGGAAATACCCTTAAAGCCTGTAAAATACAGCGTTACAAGCTCGCCACTTGGGCTAATGCCAATTAAAGGCGTTTTTATATCCTCGCCAAAAATCGTCTTGCTCTCTCCAATTTTTGGACTTACTGTGATATCCATTATTTCATTGTTTCGCTCAAGTTTTAGATTTAGTGGCTCTAAGCTTACAAGCGGTTTTATCTCATCCCAATGCGTGATTTTATGCTCGTTTATTTGAAGTATTTTATCGCCTTTTTGAAGTCCTGATGCTGCGGCAGCTGAGTTATTAGCGATGGTGCCTACATTTGGCGCTAGTTTTTCAATTCCCAAAAATCCCACCGCAATATAAAGGAAAAACGCCAAAATCACATTAAAAGCAGGCCCAGCAAAAAGTATAGCAATTCGCCCAAGTGGCTTAAGCGTGTTGTAGCTGTCTTTATCGTAATTTTTTAGCTCTGGTTTTATATCATCTTGCCCTTTTAGTTGAACATATCCGCCAAGCCAAATTGCGCTTATTCGGTATTTTGTGCCCTTTATTTCACGCTCAAAAATAGGCGCTCCAAAACCTATGCTAAAGACATTTACCTTTACTTTTAGCATTTTTGCGACTATAAAATGTCCAAATTCGTGGAAAAATATCAAAAAACTAAGCGCTAAAATCGTAGCTGTGAAATTGCTACCCCAGTGATAAAAGCTAATTATCAAAATCACGCTAAATAACGCCATTTGAAGCTTTGAGCTCATTTGCCTGCCTTTTTTAGAAAATTCAAGCCCTAATTTTGCCTTTTTTAAACTAATAAATAGTAAAATTACGCCTTTATTTTAAAAAAAAGGCAAAAAATGTATGTAGCACCTAGCATTCTCTCAGCTGATTTTGGCAGACTAAATGATGAAATAAGCGCAGTTTGCGAGGCTGGAGCTGATCTATTGCACCTTGATATTATGGATGGGCATTTTGTGCCAAATCTTACTTTTGGCACGCCAGTTTTACAGGCTATTAAAAAGGCTAGCAAAGTGCCATTAGATGTGCATTTGATGGTTGAAAATATTGATTTTTTTGTGGATTTATTTTTGCCTTTTAAGCCAAAGTTTCTTAGCTTTCACATCGAGCGTGCCACGCATCCACTGCGCCTAATAGATAAAATCCGCAAAAGCGGCGTAAGTCCTGCTGTAGTGCTAAATCCGCACACGCCGCTTAGCACGCTAGAATACATTTTAAGCGAAGTTGATATGGTGCTTTTAATGAGTGTAAATCCGGGCTTTGGCGGACAAAGCTTCATTCCAAGTGCTTTACAAAAAATAGAAAAACTTCGCCAAATGATAGATGAAAGCGGCGCAAAATGCCTAATAGAAGTAGATGGCGGAATAACAGGGCAAAACATCGCTGAAATCGACATCGCAGGCGCTGATATAGCCGTGGCTGGCAGCTTTATTTTTGGCTCAAACGACTATAAAACAGCGATAAATTCTTTAAAAATATAAAATTCAAAGAAGCTATCTTGAAAAAAAAAGTTGATAAATTTCTTGTTTTAGTAGAGCTTTTGAGGAAACAACCTATCAGTAAAAGCGTTTTTTACGAGCTTGGCGCACAAGCAAGTGATTTTTTGGGGCTTGATTTTGAT
The DNA here is from genome assembly GCA_937875715.1 of uncultured Campylobacter sp. Lineage (GTDB taxonomy): Bacteria > Campylobacterota > Campylobacteria > Campylobacterales > Campylobacteraceae > Campylobacter. The sequence continues at coordinate 2,861 of CALEHZ010000107.1, forward strand.
AATGAAAGCATTGAAAATTGGCAGGCTTTGGGGCTAGACATTGCGCAAAAAGATGATAAAATCGTGCTAAATACAGCACTTCGCCCTTTAAATGAGCAGAGTTTTTGCGTGGTTGACATTGAGAGCACAGGCAGCATTAGAAGTGGGCAAATAATTGAAATAGGCGCAATCAAGCTAAAAAACGGCGAACAAACGGCGCAATTTTCAAGTCTAATTTACGCAAATGATGTCCCAGAGGTGATCACGGAGCTTACAGGCATAGATACTAGCATGCTAGCTAACGCACCAAGCCTTGCTAGTGTGATTAGTGCATTTAGGGATTTTTTGGGGCGTGATATTTTTGTAGCGCATAATGTAAGCTTTGATTATGGATTTATCAGCTCTACGCTTGTTGCGTTAGGGCATGCACCACTGCTTAATCGCAAGCTTTGCACAGTAGAACTCGCCCGCCGCACGATAGAAAGCACACGCTACAATCTTGGCATTTTAAAAGAGCTTTTAGGCATTTCAAACCCACACCACAGGGCTTTTAGCGATGCTATTTCAGCTGGCGAGATTTTAAAGTATTCTTTAAAAAATATTAGCCAGCCACTTAAAAGCGCTGAGGATTTAATTTATTTTAGCAAAAATGCTCCAAGACGAGATTTGCCAAAAGATACAGAGAATTTATTTATTTAAAAAAATTCAAGCTTAAAAAATTCAAAGTGAATTTTATAAAATTCAAGCGTATTTTAAAAAATTCAAAGTGAATTTTATAAAATTCAAGCATATTTTAAAAAATTCAAATACAAAAATTAGCCA
>CALEHZ010000108.1 GCA_937875715.1 uncultured Campylobacter sp.
ATCTATACTCATCTTACTAGCACATAGATAAAGTAGAGCATTGATTAAGCACATATTTTCAAAGTCTATCAAAGAACTTTCGCTATTTTGTGTAGCAAAAGGGCGTAAAAAATACTTACTATCTATTCTGCGATAAACTTGCGCACTATTTTCATCCATTTCTATTAGTTCTAAAACATCATAGCTATTTATGATATTTTCAGCACTTAGCTTAAAAAGACTATAAAATCTCTCATCACTATGAACGCCATCACGCCAGAAGATAGCATCAAATTCTTTTTTAAATTCTCCAAATGTCATTGCTATTACTCTACTGTTTTGGCTTTTAGTGTTATTAAACTTATAGCGTTTAACGCTGTTTGCTGCAAGTCTTGCGGCACTTGCACCCCACCAGCTGCATAGCCAAAGACTATATTGCTTAGGTATTCGCCTTCTTTTATTCTTAGCTGGTCGTCCATTGCGTATCTCTCACGCTTTATATTTTTCGTGCGTTCATTTTCGCTTAGAGTTTGCGCCCCTACTAGCCTTGTCCTAGCTTCGTTAAACTCTATTTCAGCCTGCGCTAGCTCTATTTGCTTCTGGGCTACTTGCGTTTGTGTTTTGGTTAATTCTATCTCAGCCCTTGTCTTATCGTTTGCTAGTTCTAAGCTTTCTTTTTTTAGCTCAAATAGCAAATCATCCATCGCCAAAGAGCGTGAGCTTTCCATCGCTTGAATAGTAAATTGCGTGATAATAGTATTTAAAATGCTACTAATAGCATTTACTTTTATTTCTTTGCTAATTTGTGTTTCATCTAGCACATCTTTAAAGTATTTTAACCCCACTTCATAGACAGACTTTTGTCCTGTTGAAGTATCCATTAAGTCTTTAAAAATATCCAAATTTGCGTTACTTAAAATAGCCATTTAATTCCTTTTTAAAAAATTCAGCCATTTAAAAATTCAACCTTTTTAAAATTCAGTAATTTTAAACGGCGAAGTATTTTTGGATGATTTTGGCTAAATTGAGCGTAATGCGAATGAGCCGCACTCGGTGTGCGGCGCAGTGAAGCATAAGCGAAATTTAGTCAAAAGCGCCAAAAAGACAAGCCGTCACGCTAAAGCGCTTATTCTATTAGCTAGATTTCTAGCCCTTTTTGGCGTTTGAGACGCCCACTTGCTTTTCATCATATTAGCAGCAGCACTAGCATACTCGCCATTTTTTAGAAAATTCAAAGTATTTTTAAATCCCAAAACTCCATTAAGCCCCATTTGATAAACCATTTCGCAGACCACATCTTTAACCTCGCTTGGTGAATTTTCTAGCCACGGCAAAGCCTTAAAAACTGAGCTTTCTAGCTTTGCGATTTTTACATCTAAAATTCTACTAGCCACTTCTTCGCTCATCGGTGCTACCTTGCCATTATTTAGTGCTAGTTCATCAGGTGCTAGATCACAGCATTTAAAGCCATAGCCCACCGTATCATGCCCCATCGTGCATTTATACACCTCGCTTCTAAAACCTTCGTGTATTTTCAAACTCTCTTTTAAGCTCATTTTTACCTCCATCATCACTTAAATCACATTTTAAAATCAAAGATAATTTCTCACTATTTGTATTTAGCAAGGTTCTTAGTTCGTTTATATTTGATGAAAATATACTTACAGTCTCACGCATTTCGTGCTGATATGCTTTTATCTCAGCCATATCAAAGCTGATTTTATTTCGCACTTCATTGCTTATTTGTAGTTCTTTTATTAGCTCACTCAAAGTTTTATTTAACCCACCAAAAAACTCAGTCTTTTCATGTAAATGTGCTTCTCTTTGTGCTTTTAGTGCGTTTTTGTGTTCTTCGTGTAAGGCTTTCATTATTTGCGTATGTTCGTCTTTTAGCTCTTTCATTTCTGTATCGTGTTTTAATTCTAGCTTAGAAAAACGCCTTTCTAGCCACCACACTATACCCACCAAAATAGCAGGCACACTTAGCATCTCTGTTAAATTAAATAAATCTTTTAAAATCGTAGTTTCCATTATTTACTCTCCACGCAGGCTTTTAAAGCATTTTCTAGCTCTTTTATATAAGCATACAAATCCCACGCCATCAAAGAAGCCTCTAAATCATTACTAGCACTTTTATTAAAATCCATTTGAATTTTATAAAGCTCACTTGTTTTTAGTGGCACCAGCTGCGGCGGTGCTGTTATTATCTTTGCTTTGTTCTCGCAGCCTTGCATAAATATCATTGATAGCAGAAACACAGCTAGCATTATTTTCTTTAATGATTTTATACTTGATTTTTTCCACATACTCTTTCTCCACACGCACTTTATTTTTAGCCTTTATCAAAGCATCTATTTCCCCTTGAGTTTTGTTTCTATCATCACTCCACGCAGCAGCTAGATTTATATTCGCATTTTGTAAAGCAGTATTTAAGACTTCTGAATTTTCTAGTCTTCTTTGTAGATTTTCTATATACCACAGCCCCGCTACAATGGCTATCGCCACCCCCAAAAAGCCAAGAAGTTTTAAATTGCTAAATATCATTTTTTTAATCTTTCTCTATCTTTTGTGTGTTATCTGTTAGCGAGCTAGGGTCTAGTTTTTTTAGAATTTCAGCTATTTGTAGCTTTATCTCTTCTATTTCGCTTCGCCACCATTTAATACATACCATTTATTACTCTCATCACAAAATGCTTCAAAACCATTTGGATATTGTTCTAAATCTATATCATACATTGCTTCAAGTGTAGCAAAGTGCGACCGCTCATCTAAAAACTTCTTGCCTTTATACTCAAAGCTATCAATTATAGAGATTGCCATTTTAAAGCCCTTTAAAATAAACTTTATAAAATTCACATTATTGAACTTTATAAAATTCACTTTTAGAAAATTCAGTTTAGAAAATTCAGTCATTTTATCGGCGAAGTATTTTGAGATGATTTTTGCTAAACTGAGTGAGTGCGAATGAGACGCACTCAGCGTGCGTCGCAGTGAAGCACGAACGAAGTTTAGTAAAAAGCGCTCAAAAGACAAAGCCGATTAGCTGATTTTACAATCAGTAAAGACTATATTTCCCGGATTTGACCCTGACCAGCTAGCACCAAAGCCAAGGCGCGCAGTAGTATAAGTAGCATCGCCGCCTAGCCCACCGCTTACATCGCCATCAAAGATGACTTGTTCGCCTAGCATTACTTTTACATTTGAGCCCTCTATATCCATTACTAGCCTATTGCTTGCTAGATTTGCTGCACTTGTGCGATTTGCTACCGCTGCGTTACTAAATCCAGCTTCAGTGTTGCTTTTAGCGTAGTAAAACTTATTTCCGTTTATATCTTGTGCAAAAAATCCTAGACCACCGCTATCATCGCCAGCTACCATTACTACAAAGTTCTTGCCATTTGTAGTGCCCTCAAAGTGCGTTATATCGCTTGGCAGCATGATAGCACCAGCACCACCAGCATTACCGATAGTTAGAGTGCCATTTTCTACTGCCACGCTTGGCTGCTTAGTTTTCCAAAAGCCCACGCTTAAATCATCGCTTACTAGCTCTCTTAGCACAGATGTCACGCTTCCGCCTAGTTCTTTTATAGCGTTTTGTAAGGCTGTGATTTTTTCTTGCATTATGCTAATTAGGCTATTTACACCGCTTAAGTCAGTTTCATCACGGAGATATGATCCCTCGCGGATTTTGTTAAGCTTGATAAGCTCTATAATCTTGTCC
>CALEHZ010000109.1 GCA_937875715.1 uncultured Campylobacter sp.
AGAGCTAGTAAGCAGCGACCCTACTGTCATCATAGACTTCGCCCACACGCCTGATGGTATAGAAAAGGTCTGCGCCAGTCTAAGCGCTAAAAAGCTCATCGTAGTAATGGGCGCAGGAGGCGACAGAGACGCCACCAAGCGACCTATAATGGGGCAAATCGCTAGCAAATACGCTAGCACTCTTATCATCACAAGCGACAATCCTCGCAGCGAAGAGCCACTATCTATCATAGAACAAATAAAAGCAGGAGTGGAGGGCATAGAGCCGTTTTGCATCGAGGACAGGGCTGAGGCGATAAAAAAGGCGCTAAATCTAGCAAATGATGAAATAGTAAGGTTTTATTCATTTAATCAAAATCAAATTAGTTTAGAAGAACACAAAAAATGGTTCAAAAAAAATCTAGCAAGCAAAGAAACAAAAATTTATATATATAGAAATTACGATAATGATTTAATCGGTGTTTGCCGCCTTGAATGCGTTGGGGGAGGGGATTATAAAATTGGCATTAGCATTTCAAGCAAATTTCGCAAACAAGGCAGGGCTAAAAAATTCATCAAATGGGTTTTAGCAAAAAATAAAAACAAGCATATCTTAGCATTTGTAAAAGAAGAAAATCTAGCTAGCATCACACTTTTTGAAAGCTGCGGATTTAAGTTTTGCCAAAATAGCCAAAATTCAAAAGCCTTAAAATACGAAATAAACACATAAGCTTGAATTTTATAAAATTCAGCCTTAAATTTTTTACTTCGTTCCGTTGGGTGAATTTTATAAAATTCAATTTAAAAAATTCACCCAATGGGACGAAGTAAAAAAATTCGCCGCAGTGCCACTGAGCCAAAAAATTCAAAGTGAATTTTATAAAACGTTGAATTTTATAAAATTCAACGTTTTAGTTATTCTTTCACACAAGCAAGTTTGCGGCGCATATATGCAATTTTGCTTTGAAGTGGTAAGTGTTTAGGGCAGTTATCCTCACAGCCTAGCAAAGTCATACAGCCAAATACGCCGTCATCATCGCCTACAAGCTCATAAAAATCAGCGTCTGTGCGCTCATCAAGTTCATCAACTTTAAATCTAGCTACGCGGTTTAGTCCCACAGCACCCACAAAATCAGGGCGCATGATAGCAGTTCCACAGCTTGCTACGCAGATTCCACACTCGATGCAGCGATCAAGCTCAAAAGTTTCTTGCGCTGCTTCTGGGCTTACTTTTGTTTCCATTTTTGAGATATCTGTTTTTTTGTTTGAATGAATCCAGCTCTCAACTCTTTTGCTCATGTTATTCATCCACTCGCCAGTATTTACGCTCAAATCTTTAATAAGCTTAAAGACTGGCAAAGGCATAAGCTCGATCACGCCACTTGGATAGTCTTTTGTAAGTGTGCGACAAGCAAGCTGAGGAACGCCATTTACGACCATTGCGCAGCTTCCACAGATGCCTGCACGGCATACAAAGTCAAAGCTAAGAGAAGGGTCAAACTTTTCTCTAATTTGGTTTAACGCAATAAATAGCGTCATTCCAGGTGTTTCTTCTAATTCAAACTCAGCAAAATGTGGTTTGCTAATTTTACTTTGTGGGTTGTATTTAAACGCCCTTATTTTGATTTTTCTACTCATAGCCTTTACCTGCTCTTTCATTTGGTGCTTTGTATTCTGGTTGCAAATCATAGTGCATTAAAGCATCTTGGATTTCTTGTCTGCTCTTACCTTCAGCTTGCATTTTTTCTCTGATTTCATCAACTTGTGCTTGGCGAATAGCTGAGTTTTCATGCTCAATTATATTGCCTTTTGCACCATATCCACGGAATGCTGGTGGCATTTCCATTTTCATGATATCTAGCTCTTCATACTCTATTGTTGGTTTTGTAGCGCCATTTTCCCAGCTAGTTAGTGTGCGTTTACACCAGTTTTTATCATCTCTTTTTGGATAGTCTTCACGGCAGTGAGCACCACGACTCTCAGTTCGTAGATACGCACCCCAAGCTATACAAAGGGCAAGTTTTAGCATTTTTGGCACACGGTAAGCCTCTTCAAGCTCAGGGTTGCCATAAAGCTCTTTATTGCTAAGTTTTACATTTGTGCTTTCTTTATAAAGCTCTTCAAGCTCGTCTACTGCTTTTTTAAGTCCATCGCCAGTGCGGAAAATCGCCACATGCTCCCACATGATCTCTTTCATTTTGTTTTTGATTTCAAATACATTGTATTTGCCATCTTTATCAAGTAGGCTTTGTAGATATTCTTATTTAAAAGCTCATTTAGGTAGTCTTGTTCTTCTTTGATGAATTTTTCGATAGTTTTTGTTTGTATATCGATTTCGTTTTCTTTACAATAATCAGCAAAGTAGTTTCCAACAATCATTCCAGCTACTACTGTCTCAGCCACTGAGTTTCCACCAAGTCGGTTAAAGCCGTGCATATCCCAGCATGCTGCCTCACCAGCTGCAAAAAGTCCTTTTAGCGTAGGACTCTGCCCAGTTGGCTTAGTGCGAATTCCTCCCATTGAGTAGTGCTGCATAGGAAGCACTGGCGCCCAGCCCTTTGGACCTTCATCGGCTGGATCTATGCCATTAAATACCATACAAATTTCTTGAACATCACGCAAGTTTTTTTCTATATGTGCTCTACCTAGTATGCTAATATCTAGCCAAACATGATCACCATATGGGCTTTTTACACCTTTGCCTTTGCGGATATGCTCCATCATACGACGGCTTACGACATCACGGCTAGCTAGTTCTTTTTTCTCAGGTTCATAATCAGGCATAAAGCGGTATCCATCTACATCACGTAAAATTCCGCCATCGCCACGACAACCCTCAGTTAGCAAAATTCCACTTGGGACGATCGGAGTAGGGTGGAATTGAACTGCTTCCATATTTCCTAGCTTTGCTAAGCCAGTCTCAAGGGCAATTGCAGCACCGATTCCTTCGCAGATTACAGCGTTTGTAGTGTGCTTATAAACTCTACCGTAGCCGCCAGTTGCGATTAGTGTGCCTTTTGCTACGTATGCGCTTAGCTCACCTGTGATTAGATCGCGCACCACAGCACCATAACAGCGACCATTCTCGTGGATTAGTGCTATTGCTTCTTTTCTATCGTGGATTTCTACATTGCGTTTTAGGGCTTCGTTAGCTACGCCAAATAGCATTGTGTGTCCAGTAGCATCAGCTGTAAAGCAAGTACGCCATTTTTTTGTTCCACCAAAGTCACGGCTATGGATTAAGCCATGAACTTCTTCTTTTTCTGTGATTGTTGTTTTTTGAGCGTTGATTACAGCTTGGCGGTCACCTTTTGTAATTCTAGTCCAAGGCACACCCCAGCTAGCAAGCTCACGGATAGCTTTTGGAGCAGTTTGCGCAAACATTCTTGCTACTTGCTGATCGCAGCCCCAGTCACTTCCTTTTACAGTATCTGCAAAGTGCAAATCTTCATTATCTCCCTCGCTCATTGCTGAGTTTCCTAGGCTTGCTTGCATACCGCCTTGTGCGGCTGCTGAGTGAGAGCGTTTAACAGGACAAAGACTAAGAACTACCGTGCTAAGCCCTTTGTCACTTGCGGCTACTGCAGCCCTAAGTCCTGCTAGACCGCCGCCTATTACTAATGCATCATAATATTTTACATTCATCTTAGACCTTCCTTATTGTGCAATCCACACAAAATCAGCGATAAGCGCAAGCACAAAAAGTGCTGCCCAAAAGCCAAGTATAAGAGTGCGAATACTAGCTCTTTTTGCGGTCATTTCAGCTTTGTTTACGCCTTCTATGCTTATCCATTTTACATACAAGCGATACATACCAATGCCTGCATGAACTACCATAAACACAAGCAATACAAAGTAGAAAATTTCGTATTGATGGAAGTTTGCGGCTGAAATATCAGCGGTGATTTTTTTGTTGTTAAACAAAATATCCATCAAATGCGCACTTGCAGCAAAAAATAGACCAAAACCGGTTAGGAATTGAAGCCACCAAGCAGTGGTATCAAAGTGACGCATACGAGTTTTGTGCCCACGGAAAAGCAAATACTGCTTAAAGTTTGCTGGAAATTTACGCATACCAAGAAAGGCATGTGTAATGAAAATGATGAAAATCACGCCTGCTACGACATTTGTGATCCATGCTAGTCCACCATTACCAAAGATAAACTCAGCTTCGGCGAAATTAACAACAGAGTTAAACGCGCCTTTTCCAAGTAGGATTGATGAAGTGAAAAAAATGTGACAGATGATAAAACAAGCCAAAATGAGCCCAGTCAAACTCTGCAACTTATCCCAAAGCGCAGGCAGACGACTCTTTTTACAATCAGCGCGCTTTCCTAAGTAACCTTCGATAGTATTTACCATAAGGTTCTCCTTTTGTTTGAAATTGCGAAAGTTAAATTTTAGGATTTAAATATTAAAAAATTGCTTAATTTTTATTAAAAAATTCATTTATTTTTTATAATATTTTTTATCTTGTGTGATGCTTTGAAAAGCGCAAATAAACAAGCAAGCAAAGACCAGCTCCAAACATAAGCAAAGAAAGAATTTGCCCCATAGAAAGCCCAAAAATCAAAAAGCCAAGCTCTTTATCAGGCTCTCTCCAGAATTCACAAATAAACCTAGCAAATGTATAAAATAGCGCATAATACGCTATTAGCTCGCCTTTTACTTTTGTGAATTTTCTGGCGATCATTAGTGCGATAAAGACGCCAAAGCCTTCTAAAATACCTTCATAAAGCTGGCTTGGATGACGCGGCACGCCACCCACGATTATCGCCCAGGGCGTGCTTGCTAAGTCTGTAGCACGACCAAAAAGCTCTTGATTTAAAAAATTGCCCACACGCCCAAAAAAATAAGCTAGCGGAATAGATAAAGCACAAAGGTCTAAATACTCCCACAAATCTTGCTTGTATTTTTTACAAAACCAAAGCGTAGCAATGACAAAGCCGATGACCGCACCATGAAAGCTCATCCCACGAATGCCCACAAACTCGCCGTTTGCGTAAGGATTGAAAATCTGCCAAGGATGTGTGAGATAAAAAGTGGTATTTGTATCGTAAATGATGATATATCCAAGCCTAGCGCCGATTATCACGCCAAGTTCCGCCCATACAAAATAATTATCAAGCATTTTTCGCTCAATAGGCAGCTTGAATTTTCTAACAAAATAAAAAGCCAAAAAAAGTCCCAGCAAAAGCGCTGTAATGTAGCACAGGCTATACCAATAAATATTAAAGCCAAAAATGTTAAAGGCAACTGGGCTAAATGCGCTATAAATGTTATTCCATGTATTCAATTTGTGTCCTTTTAAAACTTGAAATTATAACTGAATTTTATAAATTTCATAAAATTCTAGGCTGAATTTTATGAAATTAGCTTGAATTTTTTGAAAATGAATTTTTTGCGCAGTTTAAATCAATAAATTTATGCTAAAATTAGTTTTGAATTTTTTAAGGACTAAAAATGACGAAATATGAAGGTTATGAAGAATTAGTGCTAAATTGCTCAGAGCTTTTTGACGAGCTTGAAGAAGAGTTTATCAAAAAGGCAAAAGAAGTTTTAAAAACTAGAGATTTTTACGCTGATAACGAACAGCTAGAAATAGCGTTTTCAAGGTGCTTTCGTGGGCTTATTGGCATAAATGAAGAAGCAAGCGAGCTTTTAGCGTTAATCAAAAGCTGTTTTAGCGGCGATGAACTGCTTGCAAAGTATGTTATAAAAAGCTGTGTGGAGGATTTTAAAAGTAAGTTTTGTGCTAAGATTTCAGGGGCGAAATTAGAAAAATATAAAGCATTTTTAGATGCTGCTATAGTGCGTTTTGATAGTGTTTTTGAGCTAAAAGAAAACTTTGAGCTACCAAAAATAGAAGATGAAAGCGAGCAAAAAACAAACACAATAAGCTTTGGTGATGAAGGAATCGTGCTTTTTGGCGATATTTTTGACGAGCTAAAAAAGGCACAAGAATTAAAGCAAAACTTAAAGCTTTTAAATCTCTACAAAGGTGTAAATATCAAGTGCGATGCCGAGATTTTGGACATTAAAGAACAAAGATTATACCTAAAACTTGATTTAATGCAAATTTTAGCAATGAGAGAAGAGGGCAATGCTTTTATTTTGAAAAATGCTGCCATAAGCTCTGATATAATGGCAAAAATCAGCAATTTTGACTTCGCTAGCTCTAGCGTGATTTTAAAAGATTTTGTCCGCAGCACCAAAACAGCAGCTGTGCTGCGCCGCTATGCACGTGTGCATCCTAGGATCACTACGCCAGTTATTTTGCGCTCAAATGATGGCACTAGCTTGCAAGCAAAGCTTTTTGATATTAGCGAAGGCGGACTTGGTGCTGTTAGCGAGCAAAGCAGATTTTGGGGCAAAAGAGAGCCACTAAATGCTAGTTTTGAGCTTGAAATAAATGGGCAAATGAAGCAAATTAGCGTAAATGTAGAACTGGTGGTGGCTCTAAACTATCAAGGTTCTATGCGCTACTGCTGTCAAATCGTAGATACAAATCAAGGCTCAATGCCTGATATAATAGCATTTTCACGCAGCAGAGTAGCTGAAACGATTGATGAACTTCGTAAAAAAGCGCAAAGCTTTATTTGAATTTTATAAAATTGGCTTTAAAAAATTAAAAAATAAATATAATACAAAAAGCTAAAAAGCGCTAGGAAAATAGCGAATTTTTTGTATTTTGCGCAAAAATAAAGGCTAAGATTAAAGATAATAAAAAGCCATAAAGGCACAAAAATTTCACCTTGTTTGCTAGCAAAGTTTAAAAAATTCAGCAAATACTCATCAAAAACGCCGCCCAAATTTAGTAAATGTAAAAGAATTGAAAGCGGATAAAACACCACAAAAGCGTAGCCTAAAGGTATCACGCTCATTTGAAAAAAACTTGCTTGATTAAAGAAAAAATAAACCGGAATATTCATCGCACAAAAAACAAAAACTTCAAAGAAAACCGCATGAAATAGCATTTTTAATGGGCTTTTAAGGTCACTGCGCTCGCCAAAATGATGAACATAAACCAAAATAAAAAACACGCCAAGGCAAGAAAAATAAAAGCCGATATTAAAAAGCAAAGCAATATTTACACTTACAGCAAGCAGGGCACAGATGATGAGATTGCCGTAATCAAAGAGCTTTAAGCCACGCGCAAGTATAAAAAAGCCAAAAACTGCCATAATGTATGAGCGCAAAAAACTTGGAGTAAAATCCAGCAAATACAAATAAAATCCAGCAAGTGCTAGTATAATCACGCTTAGATCAAAATCACGGCTTCTAAATGGAAAAAAGCGGCTTTGAAAATACTCATAAGGCTTTTTGAAAATCAGGTAAAAAATGCTAAAAAGCAAACCCAAATGAAAGCCTGAAATAGCGATTAAATGGGCAATTCCCCAGTTTGTTACCATATATCGCAGCTCACGGCTTATCGGCGTGGCAAGATAAAGCGTGCTAAAAAGCTCTTTAAGTAAGGGATTTGCGTGCTGGTCGGTGATTTTTTGGCTTAAAATACTGGCTAAATTTTGAGGTTTTTGTAATTTTTTTAATTCTTTAAATGAGCTAAAAATTTGCCCTTTTAAAAATTGCTTAAATTTTACATTTTTTGTAGAAATTTTAAGGACATAATAGCCTTTTTCAATCTCTTTTTTGCTGTATAAAAATGCAGAAAATTCACTGCTTTTAAATAGATTTAAATAGTAAATTCTGCCATTTTTACCTATCTTTTGCTCTGATTTTTCAAGGCTTGCATTTATTTCATAAAATTCACTTTTTTTAAACTCATAAAATTCATAATATTTATAAGACAAATTTAGCAAAAATATTACAAAACAAGCTAAAAATAAAAATAAAATTTCCTTCTTTTTCTCAAACAAAAACATAGATAAATTTTAGCAAAATACGCAAAAATTTCTACTTTTTTTGCTAAAATTGCGCAATTTTTTTTAAGGATTTTAAATGTTAGAATTACAAAAAATTAAAGATGCTAAAAACACGATAAAAGATTTTGTAAAAGAGACACCCTTTACAAGCTCGCCGCTACTATCTCAAAAGTTTGGCGCTAAGATTTATCTAAAAGAAGAAAACCTTCAAATTACCGGTGCTTACAAGGTTCGTGGTGCTTTTAATAAAATCGCAAACCTAAGTGATGAGCAAAAAAAAGGTGGCGTAGTAGCAGCAAGTGCTGGAAATCACGCACAAGGCGTGGCAATTTCAGCTGCTAATTTTGGAATAAATGCCACCATCGTCATGCCTGAGGCTGCGCCCTTATCAAAAGTAGCTGGCACAAAAGCGCTTGGTGCTGAGGTGATTTTAAAAGGAAACAACTTTGATGAGGCTTATGCTTTTGCCCTAAATTACGCAAAAGAGCAAGGAAAATGCTTTGTGCATCCTTTTGAAGATCCATTTGTTCAAGCAGGGCAGGGCACGATCGCACTTGAAATGCTTGAAATTATCCCTGATTTAGACTATATCGTAGTTCCAATCGGCGGTGGCGGACTTATTAGCGGCGCAGCAAGTGCTGCTAAACAAATCAATCCAAATATCAAAATAATCGGCGTCCAAGCAGCTGGTGCGCCTGCGATGTCAAATAGCTTTAAGGCAAAAAGACAAATGAACTCAAGCTTTGTTCGCACAATCGCTGATGGTATCGCTGTGCGTGATGCTAGCGTGGTGACTTTGCAAACCATACTTGAAGCAGTCGATGATATCGTGACCGTGAGCGAAGAAGAGATCGCCACAGCGATTTTATACCTGCTTGAAACTCACAAAATCGCAGTTGAGGGTGCAGGTGCTGTGGGCATCGCAGCGCTTTGTGAGAAAAGATTTGATTTTAAAGAAAATGATAAAATCGGCATTGTTTTAAGTGGTGGAAATATCGATGTTCAGATGCTAAACATCATCATTGAAAAAGGTTTGATTAAATCAAAACGCAAAATGATAATAAATGTTACACTTGTGGATAAGCCTGGTGCTTTGGGCGGACTTACATCTGTGCTAGCAAATACTGGCGCAAATATCGTTAAAATCGACTATGATAGATTTTCAACAAAGCTTAGCTATGGTGATGCGATGATTACAATTACGCTTGAGACAAAGGGCGAAGAACATCAGCAAATCGTCAAAAACGAGCTAAACAAAGCAGGCTATGTTTTTGAACAAGAGTTCTAAATTTGAATTTTTTGGAAATTGAATTTTATAAAACTTGAATTTTATAAAATTCAAAATTGAATTTTCAGAAAATTCAGCCGTAGTTTAAGCAGTTGTGAATTTTATAAAAACTGAATTTTATAAAAAAATAGGATCTTTTATACCAGCCATGGCAAAGCCGCGAGCACGCAGCTTACAGCTATCACATGCCCCACATGGTCTGCTGTCATTTTCATAGCAGCTGTAAGTGTGAGCAAAATTCACGCCAAGCTGCACTCCAAGTTTTACGATTTGGGCTTTGTTTTTATGAATTAGCGGTGCTTTAAGGCTTATTTTTTCGCCTGTGCCACTTTGAGTGGCGTTTTGCATTTTGTTTAAAAAATCCTCACTACAGTCTGGATAGCCAGAGCTATCTTCTTCTACAAGCCCTAAAAATACAGCCTCGCAGCCTTCTTTTTGAGCAAGAGCTACTGCAATGCTTATGAAAATTCCATTGCGAAATGGCACATAGGTAATTGGCAAATCGCCGCTAAATGCCTGCTCTGGTAAGTTTTTCGTCAAATTCGCTACTTTACTAGCAAAAAGCTGGCCGGCAAAGGCATTTTTACTAGCGATTTTATCGCTGATTAAAATGTCGTTTTGAAACAAAACTGCTTCGTTTTTGACAATATTTGGGCTTTGGATAAAATCACGATTTTTAGGCACTTCAAGGCTTAAATCAGTTAGTGCCGACCCACCAATTTGAGCTATAAAAGAAGCATCAAAAATAAAGCTTTTTGCTCCAAAATCATCACAAAGACGCAAAAAACACTCTTTTTCTTTCTTTTGCGTGCGCTGATGATAGTCAAAATGAAGCCCTAAAATCTCGTAACCATCGTGCTTAGCAGCAGCAGCAGCCACAGCGCTATCCATTCCACCGCTGATTACACAAAGTGCTTTTTTCATTTTTTGCCTTATAAAATTTACTAATTTTGCTGAATTTTATAAAATTCACAATATTTATAGCCTGAAATTTTAAACATAATATAAAATTCAGCCTTAAAATGCCTTTAAATGTTTGAAATCAAGGGCTTGATTTTTGCGCTTTTATGCTATAATTAAAAATCCAAAAAATAAAGAAAAAGTGTAGTAAAAATAAGTGGTGACCCCTACGAGAACAAAATTATACCTTTTAAATCATTATAATTTCATATTTTTAAAATATCGCTGGAAATACTTTCGGATATACTTTTTTATTATTTACTTTCATTAGCTATTTTTGCTTTATTATATTTATTATAAATGAATTTAAAAATATTATAAGCGTTATAATTGTATAATTATCACTTTAAATGATTTTAAAGGAAATTAAAATGAGTGATAAATACAGCAAAGAGCTAAAAGAACTTGCCAAGTGGGCTATGGATGAAAAAGGCTTAAATCAGCAAGAATGCGATGATTTTGTAGAATATTGCCAAGAGCGTGGTTTATTAAATCCAAATACTACGATTACTACAACTGTGCTAAACACAAAATTAAACTGGGAAAAGCTATTTAAAGAAAATTCTCATTTTGTTAGAAAAATTTCAAAACTTTTAAAACTAACATACAAAGAACTGGCGGATCTTACTGGATATAGCGAGGGTGCTTTTAGAAACGCTGTAAATAAAAATGAATTAAGTGCTCCAATGGAAAAATCACTTCAAATGCTTTTAAAAATATCTAAATTAGAAAGAGAGATCCAAGATTTAAAAGATTTAACTATAAAAAGCTTATTGCAAAATAAATAATTTATCTTTATATAAAAAAGCATTTTAAATTATTTTTACTTGACAAATAGATTATTTTTTACTATAATTCGCCCTGCTAAATTCAATTCAAAGGACGAATATGGAAAATTACCCAATTTTAAATAGCGGTTTTATAACGCCACAAGAGCTAAAAGACCGCTATGGACTTTCACTTACTTCACAAGCACTTCTGCGGACTAAAAAACGGCAATCTAGCGATAAATATCCACTGCCATTTATTAAAATTAGCAGAAAAATTTACTATGTAAAATCTCAGCTTGAAGAGTGGCTTAAAGCTAAACAATTTGAAAGTGTCGGCTACACATTTGATAATTAGGGGAACTAAAATGGAAAAGTTTTATACGCCAAAAGAAGTAGCAAAAATATTAGGTGTTAGCGAAAATTATCTAGCTAAAAATCGCAATCCAAAATACAATAAAAATAAAGACGGCTCTATTAAAAACTCAGTTTTGCCGTTTATTCAAATAGGCAGATGCATAAGATATCCACAAAGTGAAATTGAACGCTTTGTAGAACAAAATAAAGTTACGCTAAATTAGTTTTTTGTGTGGCAGAAAATTCAAAAATATTTGAATTTTTTGCCAATGATTTTTTTTAAAACAAAATCTGCAAAATTTGGCTTGAATTTTCTGTTGTATTTAAGTAAGAAAATTTTTAAGCTTTGTTTAAGCTAGATAAAAAAGAAACTAATGCAGGAAAGGGAAAATTGCCCTAAACTTATATAACTTTGTTCTATAAGTTTGATCAAATTTTCCGTTACTGCGTAGCTCTGTCTTGGTTTTGGCTTTTGCCAAAACGCTAGATTTTTTATGAAAAATCTAGCAAAAAGTCATAAAAAATTTTTTCAAATTTTCAATTTTGTCAATCAGTTTACACTTTTAATAAATTCACAGAAAATTCCTGTTATTTTAATATTTATACAAACTTTGTTAGACCTCGCTTTACCAGATTTAATGTCGGACATAATAAATACAGGAGTAGTAAATAGTGATATAGACTATATTTGGAAGATAGGAGCTATTATGATTTCACTTACTCTTGTAAGTATACTATGTAGCATAACTGCGAACTATTTTTCGGCGAAAACTGCAATTGGAATGAGTAGGGATATGAGGAGAGATGTTTTTTCTCATATTCAGAAATTTTCATTAAATGAATTTGACAAAATTGGTACATCATCTCTTATAACTAGAACCACCAATGATATTCAGCAGATTCAAACTACTACATCAGTTATTTTAAGAATGATGTTAGGAGCTCCTTTAACATTTATCGGTGGAATAATAATGGCTATAAGAAAGGATTCAGTACTATCTCTTATATTTATAGTAATAATACCATTATTAATAGTAATAATAGGCGGCATTATGTCTAGAGGTATTCCTTTATTTTCTGCTATTCAGAAAAAATTAGATAAAATTAACCTGGTAGTTAGAGAAGGATTAACGGGGATAAGGGTTATACGTGCTTTTAACAGAATGGATTTTCAAAATAAAAGATTTAATGAAGCGAACAGCGATTTAAAAAATACATCTATAAAAGTAAACCTGATAATGGCAACACTTATGCCTATAATAATGTTCATTTTTAATATGACAACCTTAGCTGTAATATGGTTTGGTTCTCTTAGAGTT
>CALEHZ010000110.1 GCA_937875715.1 uncultured Campylobacter sp.
AATGCCGTAGCCAATATCCAAGAAGCACTTGCAGTAAGCATCGACCCAAAGAAAAATAAAGTAAAATTAACACTTTTAAAAGATACTAGCGGATTTGATATAATATTTATCACATTTTATCCTTAGTAAAAATACTTATAAATTTCTATTATACTAAATTCCCTTGAATTTTTTAAAACTCAAATCAAATATTACAGCCACTGCTGCGAAAGTGAATTTTATAAAATTCAAGGCTTTTTAAAAAATTCAACGGCTGAATTTTATAAAAATTCGCCCAGCTCGGTGTTGTAAAAAATTCAAAAATTATGGAATTTGCGTAGTTGTGAAAGAATAAGACATTCCTTCGTCTATATTTGATTTTACTTGACCATTTATGATTATAGCGCTTAAATCAGCTTTTGCTTGGTTGTTTGTGGCGATTACATTTTTACACTTAGCTTTATTTACTAAAATATCAGCGTTGCCTATATAAGTAAGATGCAAGGTCGCCACAAAGGCTGGTGCCTCGCTGCTTGGATAATTTACTTCTATTGTATCTATGCAGCTGCTCGCAAAATCATTTTGCTGAACCTTTAAAATAGCGTATTCGCTAGCACTATCGGCTAGAAGTCTTGCTTGTTCTTTTAGAAAAATATTTAGACTTGTTTTAGCCCCAGTCGTAGCCAAGCTAATGCTAAGAGCGCCTATGCTAGCTACTGCCATGATAAAAATAATAGCTAAAATAATTGAAAAAGCTTTTTTCATATTTTTACCTTACTATTCTTGTTTGGCAGGCTTCGTCTTCGCCTGCAATCAAACAAAGCTTGAAAACTACGCCAGTAGCGATATTTTCATCACTGCTAATAGCAGTAAATCTAAATGTGCTTACATTATCTGCTAGTAAATTTTCTGTTTTTTTCTCACAGCTTTTGTCAGTCACTGCATCGCAAATATCCAAATAAAGCTCATTTTCTTTAAGTCTAATTCTATTTATTTCATTTGAGAGATAAATTTTATGTATTAGACGAGCCATGCTTGGGCGGATTATATTTTCAGCCTCGGTTGCTGTGCTAACTGGGCAATTACTGCGAGTGAGTTTGATATTGCCAGTATCACTAAAAGCAGCTGTGCCACTGCTGCAGCCATATACAAAAGGTCTTACATCTTTAGAATAATATCTCTTAAAAGGCTCTTTTTTATTTCTATAAAATAAGCTGTTATCGTCATTAAAGAAAATTTCATAAGTGTCTAAATCAATACCGCTGCTCTCAATGCTTTCAATTGTGATTTCATCTGCGAAAGAATTATCCGCAGAAAATTCAGTCTTTGTCTCTATTTTTGAGACAAAACCGCTGTATCTAGGCGCAGCATAGGCACTATCTTTTTTGTAGGTAGCGAAATTTCGCTCTAATTCATAAGCTCTGCGGTAAAAGATGAGCGAGCCTTCGCTTGCTGTGCTTGTCATTGGTGCGTAATTAGCCCCATTTTGAACTGCTGCGGTCTGCTCTATTCTATGTTCTAGCCTATTTGCTATTATGTCGGCTACATTATTTGCTTGTATTTCTAAATTTTGAATTTTAGCAGTAGCAGCGTAATTATCATACAAAGAGCGTATAATATCAGTGCCCACGCTAGCTACGATGCCCAAAATCACCATAACAAGAATAAGCTCTATTAAACTAAAAGCCCTTCTCATTGTGGCTCGCTTCCTATATTAAAACTAAAACTTCTTAAAGTAATGTTACTTACATCATCGACTAGATTGCCAGTAGGTGAGGTGCTGTCTTCTTTAACTGGTGCGGTCGCAATTACTTCTACCATTATGGCATTTGTAGTGCCAGCGGCTACGCTATTTGGATTAAAAGTAGCAGTTATTTTCTTGCCTTCAATTTTTTCTTCAATATTTATAAAATTCACTTTTGCGCTGATATCAAAGGCAAAAGCATTTTTTGAAGCAGTGCTTGTGCTCTCATCTACATTTTTTACATTAGAGCCTATGCTTGACTTTTTTTGGGCGCAGTTTAGTCCGTCGCAATCAGTGCTAGCAAGATCAGCAGCTGCTGCTACTACTATAGCGCCATCTTTTGTTTTGGCTGTAGTTCTATTATAAAGAAAGATTTTTTTTGCGCTGCTTTCAGCGCTCGCATCAACATCTGTTTTAGTGTCTGTTTGAGCACTCGCATCAGCAGTCGTGTCCTTATCTCGCTTTCCATCAAGGCTTTCAAATCTAGCGTCTTTTGTAGCTTCAGTCTTTAAAATTCCGCTATAGACCTTAGCACCGCTATTATCGATAAATCCAGTCGCAAGAGCGCTATTCCAAGGCTGTAATAAAATGTCGTCTATGTAAATTCTGCTTGAAGAAATAACTTCGGATAATATAGTTTGGGCGTTGCCTTTTGTGCTAGTTATGCTGATATAAGGCAACGCCGCAACGCCAATACCTACTATTACAATAGCAAGTAAAAGCTCGATTAAAGAGACAGCTTTTTTCAATCCAAGCTTCTTATTTCAAAAAATCAGCGATTTTCTCAGCCTGACTATATTCTACATAAGTTTTTGGATCAAGCACGATTTGAGCAACTGTGTTATTTTTCACATTGCAAATAATCGGTGCTAGAAAATTCACGCCACTATCTTCGATGGTTTTATTTAGCATAACCATATTGTAAATGCGTATATCGCTCTTTTCGTGGATATCAAGCAATACTTGATATGGAGTTGGCACCTCAAAGCTATAATCAGGGCGTAAAACATAAGGATTGATTAGCGTAAAGCTGATATTTTTGTGCTCTTCACCACTCTCACGGCTTTTCATTGTTACGAAGAATTTATCCAAAGCTGTGATTTCTACTTTTGAAATGTCCTCAAAGCCCAAAATTGGACCTTTTACAACAAAAATATCCTTATTTACGATTGTGCCGATTTTCTCAGCTTGGCTGTATTGTGGATAATATTTTGGATCAAGCACTACTTGGCTTAAAGTCATATTTTTTGTATTACAAACGATAGGCGCTAGAAAATTCACACCGCTATCTTCGATAGTTTTAGCTAGCATTACCATATTAAACACGCGCAAATCAGAGCTGTCGTTGATCTCCATTAAAACTTGATATGAAGTAGGAAGCTCAAAATCATAATCAGGGCGAATTTGATAAGGGTCAATTACTGTAAAAGTTACAGGCGCTTTGTTTGGATCGCGGTCTTTGCTCGTAAGCTTGAAAAAACCATTTTCAAGCTCAGTAAGCTCTATCGTTCTAACATCCTCGAAACCTAAAATTGGGCTTTTAATCTCAAAAACCATTGTGTCTCCTTTGTAGTTTGTGGAAAAATTTTGCAATTTTAGCACAAAAGTTATTATTTTTTAATGAATTTTATAAAAAATTTTTTAAAATTTTTATAAATTCATCCATCTTTGGACTAGCTACAAGCTTTTGTTTTAGCTCGCCATCTTTAAAAATCAAAAAGGCAGGCGGCCCAAAAAGCTCGAATTTTTTGAGCATTTGCTCTTTTTCATCGCTCATTTGGCTTAAATCCACCTTTAAAATCTCAAAAGCTAAAAGCAAATTCTGTGCCATAATATCATTTTGTAATTGTTTATCAAATTCCTTACAATTTACGCACCAATCAGCCCAAAAATCCACAATTACCGGTCTTTTTGAAGATTTTAAAAAATTCTCAAGTTTGCTTAAATTATTTATGATTTTTTCCTTGTTTGAATTTTTTGAAATTTGCTCGCTTGAATTTTTTAAAAGTGTTGAATTTTGTAAAAATCCAGAAAATTCTAAAATACTAACAATCAAAAATCCCGCACCAGCGATAAATAAAGCTAGATTTAAGCCTGTAAAAAACTTACCGATTTTTGAAAAATTTGTCTTAAAATCTTGTAAAAACACGCTTGAAATAATTGCTAAAAGCGCAAAGAGTAAAAAGCTGATTTTTTCATCCATTATGCGAGAAAGCAGCCAAAGCGCCATGCCAAACATCAAAAAAGCAAAAATTTGTGTGATTTTGTTCATCCACATTCCAGGCTTTAAAGTAAGGCTAAATCCTGCCCCAAGCGCTAAAAGCGGCGCACTCATACCAATGCTTAAAACAAAAAGCGCAGCACCGCCAAGTAAAATATCGCCTGTTTTAGCGATATAAAGAAGTGCTCCAGCCAAAGGCAGCGCCACGCAAGGGCTAATCACAAGTGCTGACAAAAATCCCATAAAAATCACGCCAAAATGCCCAGAATAGCTTTGTGCTTTTAGGCTAATGCTTGTGTTAAAGCGTGATAAAAAGGCAGTTACGCGCGCATAAAAAAACATCAAAATCGCCAAAATCACAAAAATAAAGGCGCTAAAAACTATCACAACCGGACTTTGTAAAATTCCATGCACTCCAGCACCAAGCGAGCCTGCAACAGCGCCTAAAATAGCATTTGCCACGCTTAGAGCTAAAACATATTCTAAGCTAGCTAAAAATTTGCCTTTTTTTCCAGCGCCTTTGTTTGCTTTATTTACGATTATTGCGCTTAAAATCGGCACCATCGGCAGCACACAAGGCGTAAGGCTAAGCAAAATCCCATAGCCAAAAAAACTAGCAAGCAGCCAAAAAATACTTTTTTTGCTAAAAGAATCAGCGATTATTTCATCATTTGAAAGAGTTTTAGAATTTTGTGAATTTTCTATTTTATTTATGTAAAGCAAAGAAATTTTATCAGCCTTTAAATCAAGCTCAAATGCCGTGCTCATCGGCGCATAGCAAAAGCCAGAATGCGAACAGCCCTGAAAATTCACGCTTAAATTGTTTGAATTTTTTAAAAGCGCACTTGGCACAAAAATTTTAAAGGAATTTTCATAAACTAAGCTTTTATCTTTTTGCTTTGCTGCTGGCAAATCCAAAAACTCATTTAGACTTGAATTTTTTGCTCTTAGCGTAAATTTATCAGCATAAAGATACACACTTTTATCAAAATCAATATTTAGCTCAATGCCGCTTTTTACAGCATTTGCGCTAAATTTAAAAGCCTCATCTTTATCTAAAATCGCAGAAAATAAAAAACTAGCGCAAAAAAGCAAAACACAAATAAAACGCATAAAATTCCTTAAATTTTTTGGCTAATTTTAGAATTTTTTATCAAATTTTCATTAAATATGTAGTAAAATGTGCGAATTTTTATCACAAAGGAGCCAAAATGGGTGACAAAGACAAAAAAAACAGCGACAAATATGTCATGGTGCGTATGAAAAAAAGCAATTTAAAATACGAAAAAGAGCTAGAAAAGCTTCAAATCGAGCTTTTAAAACTTCAAGCTTATGTTAAAGAAAAAGGCTTAAAAATCCTAATTTTAACAGAAGGCCGTGATGCAGCTGGCAAAGGCGGCACGATTAAGCGCATCACAGAGCACTTAAATCCTCGTGGATGTCGCGTGGTAGCGCTTGAAAAGCCAAGTAACGTAGAACGCACACAATGGTATTTTCAACGCTATATCGAGCATTTGCCAAGTGCTGGCGAGATCGTAATTTTCGATAGAAGCTGGTATAACCGCGGCGGAGTCGAGCCTGTAATGGGCTTTTGTACCAACGAAGAGCATAATTTATTTTTACGCCAAGTGCCAAAACTAGAAGAAATGCTAGTAACCTCTGGAATAATTTTGTTTAAGTTCTATTTCTCAGTCTCAAAAGACGAGCAAAAAAGACGCTTTGAAAGCCGCAAAGACGATCCGCTAAAACAGCACAAACTATCGCCAGTAGATCAACAAAGCCAAATTCTTTGGGAGCAATATACTCTAGCAAAATACTCAACTCTACTTGCTTCAAACACAGAGCTTGCGCCGTGGACGATTATTGTAAGTGATAATAAGAAAAAAGCTAGATTAAACACGATTAGAACGATACTTCAAAAGATTGATTATCCTAAGAAAATCAGCAAAAAAGAACTTGAATGCGACGAGGGTCTAGTAAAAACTGGCTCTCAAGAAATCGCTATAA
>CALEHZ010000111.1 GCA_937875715.1 uncultured Campylobacter sp.
TCTCTTGCGATAAAATATTACTATTAAACTCTGTGTTTAGTTCATTTTCTAGCTTATTTAGATTGCTAAAATTTAGCGTTTTTACATTTTTGCCTAAATATTTTGCTTTTTGAATAATTACATTTTTTCTTACTTCTTCGCTTTCTTGCCAAGGAAGTTTAATGTTTTCTAAGAATTTTATATATTCACCTTGATTTTGAAATGTTGAAAATTTATAATTTTTATACTCTTTTAAGATTTGTTCTACTTTACTAAGATTAAAAACAGAAAAATCCAAATAAATTTTTCTATCTCTTAACAATCCTGTCATTTCAAACTTTCTTTGCATTTCATCGCCATAATCATTAAGTGTGCTAAGCTTAACTCTAAATAATTTTTCTTTATCAAATAAATATTTTTCTAAGTATTCCACGCTTTCTTTGCTGGATTTTAAACCAAATTTTTCTCTAAATTTAATTATTTCATCAGCACATTTTTTATAATCACAATCTCTCATACCAAGCACAAAGCTTTTAAACTCATCTTTTAAAATGCCTTTAAACTCTTTATTTTGTAAATTGTAATATTTTTTTAATTCAGCCATTACAAATAGAGTATTTAAAAATGGTCGTGACTCATTTAGCATAGAAGTTCTAGTTGGATTATTCGCATGCAAGCCTATCATAATTTTAGAGTATATATCAGTGATGCTTTCGCTGTTTTCTATAATACTATTTCCCAGCTTACTTATTGTAATTCTAGGTGAGTTTTTATTGCCCAAAAAGACTAGAATTCCTTGATCTTTTAAGGCTCTTAGCTGAGTCATGACTCTGCCTGCAAAGCCTGTTTTTTGTGGATTTTTTTCTAGTAGCTCCTTTATTTCACTTTCATCTAACTGCTCGTCATTTAATAACTTTTTCTTTACAGCCTCGCTCATTAAAGAAAATTTATATACACCATTTTTTACAAGTTCTACTAAATATTTTAGTTTAATTTTATCATCAAAAACCATTCCATTAAAGCTTTTAAATACTTTTAAGAATTCCAAATTTCTCTCTGGATTTCTTACTGTTGTATTTATTGAAAACACCTTGAAAGCTTTATTATTTCCACTTGTTCCCATTTGCCACCTTTAATAATTTTTGATTAAAACTTCTATTGTTTGACTAAGGTTTTTGCGTCTATAATTAGCATTTGTATATGCTCTTTTGATTTCTATAACTTCATATTTTTTTGCCCAAACCTCTAAAATATCGTTTTTTTTGCCGTTTGAAAGCAAAACATTTGAAAGAGCAAATTTTTTATTATTTTTATTTAAACAATCTAGAATTTCGTATAAATCTCTCTCATCATTTTCGCCCCAAGTTGCG
This sequence comes from uncultured Campylobacter sp., assembly GCA_937875715.1. Classification (GTDB taxonomy): domain Bacteria; phylum Campylobacterota; class Campylobacteria; order Campylobacterales; family Campylobacteraceae; genus Campylobacter. The sequence goes on from CALEHZ010000111.1 coordinate 1,350, forward strand.
TTGTATGGTGCATTTGTGATCAAATAAGGCGGATCAAAATAAAAAAAATCTCCATTTTCATATAGTTTATCATCTCTAAAATCAAGATTAGAAAAATCTATTTCTTTACTTGATAGGACATTTATAAAATCTATGCTTTTTTTGTATAACGAGGCTGAGAAGTCCATTTTGCCAACTGGCACATTAAACTCGCCTTTTGAATTAAACCTTAGATAATGATTAAATCCATAAAGAATAAGCACAAAAAGCATTATATCGCTTTGAGCTTTGTTATATTGTTCTCTAAGTCTTAAAAAGCCTTGTTTGTTATATAACGATAAGCCCTCGTGTTTGTATATTTTATAAAAATTTTTTGGCATATTTTTGCTATCTGTTAGCTTAAAATCATCAATTATTTTATAAATTCTAGTTAATGTATTTTCTAAACTATTATTTTTTAAAAAGCTTAAAAGTGAAATAATTTGTTTATTTTTATCATTTAGCAGAATTTTTGCCGACTTAGAGTTTAAGCCAACAATCCCACTACCACAAAACACATCTACAAATAAATTGCTTTTTAAAAAATGAGGGATAATATTTTTTAAAATTCTAGCTTTATTCCCAGGATAATTCAAAGGCGAAACAATCATATAATCTCCTTTTAGCTTTTTGATAATATTCTTTTTCTATTTCTGAGCCTATAAATTTTCTATTTAAGGCGATGGCTGCTACGGCTGTGGTGCCACTTCCACTAAAAGGATCAAAAACCAAATCGTTTTCATTTGTGTGAATTTTTAAAATTTCTTTTATGACTTTTAGATGTTTTTGTGTTGGATGTAGTCTATTTTTTCCACCCAGCACAACACCACTTTTAAAAACAGGCTTTAAATAAGAAATTTCGCTAGGCTTATTAAAAGTCCATTTTTTTTTGCCTTTAACAGCCCAAATAGCAAACTCACAATCTCCAACATATCTAGAATTCACATTTCTAGGCATAGGATTTTGTTTTTCCCACCTTAGCAAATCCTTTATAGCACAACCGTTTTTTTCTAAAACAGCTGAAATAAAAGAAAAATTTTTCCAGTCATTAAAGATAATAATAGACCCGCCTTGCTTTAAAAAAGGCAAACAATCACAAATCCACTCAACCTGATCAAAATCATAGTCCCAATTGCCATAATCCATACCACTTCTGCCCATATTTGAAAAGCCGAGCTGATGCTTTCTTGATACGCAATAAGGCGGATCTGTCAAAATACAATCAACTAAAATATTTTTTTTTGACATTTCTTTTAACAAATCTTTATAATCTAAATTAGCAAACAAAATATTATTGTTTTGTATCATTTTTTTACTTTAAGAGCTAGTAGATTATCGCCTTTGATTATCATATTATCGCTATTTTGGCTGTTAAAAGTATATTTTTTCTCTAATGCATGATAGGCTGGATTGTGTTTTGCTACTTCATCTTTGCCTATCCATTGAAGTGATAGCATATTTTATCCTTAATATTTTTGATGGAATTCTAGAATTTAAGTGTTTTTAAATTCTAGAATTTTAGATTTTTGGTGTATTTATAGATCTCTTGGGTCTGTGATTTTTCCAGCTATTGCGCTGGCTGCCACGACAGCTGAGTTTGCTAGATATACCTCGCTTGTAGGATCTCCCATTCTGCCTACGAAGTTACGATTTGATGTAGAGATACAGCGCTCTTTTGCCGCCAGTATTCCCATATATCCACCAAGGCAGGCTCCGCAAGTTGGGTTGCTTACCACTGCGCCAGCCTGGGCGAAAATATCCATTAGCCCTTCTTTTTGCGCTTGTAGGGCGATTTTTTGCGTTGCCGGCGTTATTATTAGCCTTGTGTGCTTGGCTACTCTTTTGCCTTTTAGGATTTTAGCAGCGATTCGCAGGTCGCCTAGGCGTCCGTTTGTGCAGCTGCCGATGAAGGCTTGATCTATTTTTATATCATCTTTTACCGCCTGCCTAACGCTTTTGCCATTGCTTGGCAAAAATGGATAGGCAATCACCGGATCAAGCTTGCTAACATCGATTTCTAGCACTCTTGCGTAGTTTGCGCCCTCATCGCTATAATGTAGGCGTGGCGCACGCACAAGGTTTTTATCAGCCAAAAACTCTTTTGTTATCTCATCAACAGCGATTATTCCATTTTTTGCGCCTGCTTCTATCGCCATGTTACAAAGGCTAAAACGCCCATCCATATCAATGTGGCTCATCGCCTCTCCGGTGAATTCCAGTGCCTGATATAGCGCACCATCGACGCCTATTTGGCGTATGATTTCAAGGATCAAATCCTTACCGTAGATGTGCTCGCCTGGCTTGCCTTTGAAATCGACTTTAATCGTAGCTGGGACTTTAAACCAGTTTTTGCCAGTTATCATCGCATATGCAAGATCTGTGCTACCCATGCCGGTGCTAAATAGCCCCAAAGCGCCATGAGTACAGGTGTGAGAGTCTGCGCCGATCACCACATCGCCTGGGCTTACTAGACCTTTTTCTGGGATTAGTGCGTGTTCTATGCCCATGTCTTTTTCGTCAAAAAAATACTTCAAATCATGCTCAGCGGCAAAATCACGGCTGATTTTTGCTTGATTTGCACTCATTATGTCTTTTGCTGGGATATAGTGATCCATGACAATTGCGAAGTTTTCGGGCTTAGCTAGGGCTTTTGCGCCACTCTCGCGAAAAGCACGGATCGAAATCGGCGTGGTGATGTCATTGCCGATGGTCATATCAATGCCGCTCTCTATGATTTGACCAGCATGGACTTCACTTCCTACATGCTCGCTAAATATTTTTTCTGTGATTGTTTGTGCCATTTTTTGTCCTTAAAATTTTGAAATTAAACGCACAATTATAGCGAATTTTTTTGCTATAATGACTTTTATGAAATATAAAATTCTAACCCAAATTAGCACCTTTTTAGATAAAAATACTACTAAAATAACGAGTATTTCACGCACGAGCGACCTTGCTTTGCGTATAAATTTTAGCTCAAAACTAGCTCTTATTTTTGATATGAACAAAAATGATTCAGCAATTTACGCTGATACTTTAATGCAAAATAAAGAATACAAAGCGCCTTTTGATATTTTGCTAAAAAAGCGTTTTAATAATTCTAAAATTCTTAGCGTAAAAACGCTGCCAAATGATAGAATTTTGGTATTTGAGACTTCGCAAATGGGTTCGTATAAAGAGATAAAATCAAGGCTGTATTTTGAATTTACCGGCCGCTTTACAAATGTGATTATAACAGACTTTGATGACATTGTCCTTGGTGCTTTACATCTTTATAAAGACACAAAGCGAGATATACAAATCTCAAAGCCTTTAAGCCCACTAGAAAGTAGGCAAATCAATGAAAAAGAAAGCGAAATTATCGCTAATTTTGATGAATTTTTTAAAACCGAACAAGAGCGAATAAAATCTAAAAATTTAAACTCTTTAAAGCAAAATAAAATCGCCAGCGTGGAGAAAAAAATCTCAAACCTAGAAAGTCTAATAAACGCACTTCCAAGCAAAGACGAACTAAGCAGGAAAGCTAGCGAACTAAGCAAAAAAGCAAATATTTTAAAAGCGCATTTGTATGAAATCAAAGATTATGAGCGTGATTTTTGCTTTGAAAATTTAGAATTTCACATTGAAAAGCCTGCTAAAATTGCGGTTGATGAGATGTTTAAAACTAGTAAAAAACTAAAAGCAAAGGCCGCTAATATCATCAAAGAAGAGCAAAATTTAAGCGAAAAAAAAGAGTTTTTATTAGGCTTAAAAGAAGCAATTTTGGCTGAAAATAATGAAGCAAATTTAGAAGCTTTATCGCCCAAAAAATCAGCAAAAATTAAAAACAAAAATAGCGATTTTTGCGAAGATTTTTACAAAGGCCTTTATAAAATTAGTGTCGGTAAAAACGAGCGTGGCAACGCCTGGCTTTTAGAAAATGCCAAAAAAGACGATGTTTGGTTTCACCTTCAAGGCTACAAGGGCGCTCATGTCGTCATCAAAAGCAATAAGCAAAAATTAAGCGATGATATAATAGCATTTGCATCGCGCATCTGCGTGCTTTTTAGCGGGCATAAAAGCGGCAGTTTTGCCGTAGACTTCACAAAACGCAGCAATGTCAAGGTCGTAAAAGGCGCTTTTGTAAATTATGTAAATTACAACACAGTAGGAGTAAAAATATGATTAAAGTAAGTTTTTTGGGGCCACTTAGCGAGCTTGGCGAACTTAATTTAGAGTGTAAAAATCTAAGCGAACTTAAAGAGATTTTAAACAAAGATGAGCGTTTAAAAGGCTGGCTAAAAGACTGCGCAGTATCGCTAAATGATGAAATAATCACGGATTTAAGTGCTACGCTAAAAGACGGCGATGAAATAGCGATTTTGCCACCAGTTTGCGGCGGCTGAATTTTGGCTGAATTTTCTAAAAAGCCTGAATTTTATAAAATTCAATGGCTGAATTTTATAAAACCGAGCAGCAAAACGGCTTGAATTTTCTAAAAAGATTGAATTTTTTAAAAAGATTGAATTTTATAAAAAGATTGAATTTTATAAAAAGATTGAATTTTATAAAAAGATTGAATTTTATAAAAAGATTGAATTTTAT